>CANDLP010000007.1 GCA_947385505.1 uncultured Clostridia bacterium | reverse complement strand
TTTTCCCCCGCTTTTAAAGTGTCCTTTTTTTGTGCTTCCTCAAAATATGCGGGAACAGTTATTACCGCACCGGAAATTTTTTCTCCGACTGTTCTTTCAGCATCTTCTATTAAGCGCTTTAAAAATAATGCTGATAAATCCATCGCAAGATACTCTTTTCCAAAGACAGGAATCTTAAAGTTGTGATCTCCCATATGCAGCTTATAAAAAGAAGCAGTATTGACATCTCCTCCTTCCTCCATGTTTTTGGCATCTTCACCGATAGTATATGTACCATCTGCGTTAAATCCTATAACAGAAGGTGTTGTGGGATTATTATATCTGTTTTTTATTATTATAGGTTTTTTTGTTTCTTTGTCAATATAGGCAATAACTGTATATGTTGTGCCTAAATCTATTCCTACTGTAAGCGCCATAATTATATTTGTCCTTTTTCTTTTTGTGCAATGCCTTCTGCGTAACTCATGCTCAGAGAACCATTGAGAGGTAATCCATTATGTGTTCCGGTGATTTCTATGATTCCATTTTCCGTCAATTTAATTGTTAATTCAACAGGTGATTTTGCCGGCAAATTGTCGGGGAGTCCATCCAATATTGCATCACCTATTTTTACTCCTGATTCTAAGCTCGTATCAGGATCAATAAAATCCATAGTACTTTCCTCACGCTCACTCTGATATAATTCAATCATGATATTTTTCATATTATCTGTGTTAGTTCCAAATGTTTTATTGACAGTAACAGGAAGCTCTGCATCCTTCGTAATCATATTGGCAATAATAAGCTTTCCGTTTTCAACAGCTTTTATACCAAAAGATTTCGTAGCCACAGTCACAATTACTTTGTTTACAATTGCCTCCGGAAGAGTAATTTGTACATCACGGGTATCTCCGTTTGCGCCCATAAGGGTTACAACGGTTGTGCCATCGTCATTTTTACTGATATTGTTAATTTCTGTTGCTGTACGATGTTCTTCTTCATTTTCGTCTGCCTGTGCAGAACCTAAACCCGCTGTTTCGCCAACGGATTGGTGAAGCAATTTCCAAGCGCAGTATAGGCAAGCTCCCTTGGAAACCGCTTCATTAGGCTCATTTAATTCAGGTGTTATACCAAATTCTTTTTTTATCGCGTCAGTAACCTGCGGCATAAATGTAGATCCGCCGACAAGAAGGATTTTATCTACTTTAAAACCGCGTTCTTCGACTCTGTTAAAAACATCTCTTGTAAGACTGACTGCTGATTCCATAAGAGAGCTTGTGCGATCTTCAAATTCTTCTCTTGTTATTTTTATCAGCGCTCTGTTATTTCTGTCAATATTTATATTAAAACTTGCCGAATCCGCATTTGTAAGCTGTCTCTTTGCAGTTTCACACTTAAGGATCAATTCCTGTCTGATATCGCTGTCGAATTCTTCTTGATAACCTGTTGCTTCGCGAAACTTTTCTTCTGCTAAATCTATAAGCTCAGCATCCCAGTTCTTTCCTCCCAAATCATGATCCCCATCCGTTGTGATAACTGACAGTTTTTTCTCTGTGTTTTGCATGGCGGTTACGTCAAATGTGCCGCCGCCAAGATCAAAAATGCATATTACCTCATCATTTTCAGATTTTTCACAGCCGTAATAAAATGCCGCAGCCGTCGGTTCTTCAACAATGTCAATTACATTAAGCCCCGCTTTTATGCCTGCATTCAAAGTTGCCTGTTTTTCATTATTTCCAAAATATGCAGGAACCGTGATAACAACGTCATGAACTGTCATTCCGGTATATAATTGAGCATCGCCTGCAAGCTTTCTTAGAATTTCAGCAGAAACTTCTTCGGGAGTAATACTGATTTTCTCGCCTTCATCTCCATACTCAAAGTTTTCTACTCTTCCTATTTTAGATTTTACAAACTGTATTGTAGCTTGCGGATACATAATTGCAGTGTCTTTAGCGGAATCGCCCACCACAACACCTTCTCCTTGATAAGGCATTCTAACAACAGAGGGAGTTGTATTATTTCCCTCAATATTTTGACATACAACAGGGTGTCCATCTTTTAAATAACTGATGCAAGAGTATGTAGTACCCAAGTCAATCCCAAATACAGTTGTTACTTCGCTCATAATAATTCCTCCAAAAATAAATTTTATAATACAGGTTAAGACTGCAGTTTATATACTTGAACCTTTGCCCGTTTCAAAACCTTTTGATCTATTATGTAACAATCCGATTCTGCTTTACCAACTGTACCAACCAATTGAGAGTCGTTTGTCGCAATTGTCTTTGAAATGATCTGCTCTGCCGCATTAAATTTCTCACCTGTTTGGTGTTTAATAATCTCTACGCCCTGTATTTCTAACTGATTTTGTATCAGCTCTATATAAGAATCGTAGAAGTTGATTATTTCATTAAACAGATCCACGCTGTTTTCCTTAAGAATTGCGTTCTTATCATTTATATATTCCGCTCTTGAACGTTTAAAATCTTCAAGCAGGGTTATCATAAATTCAAGAAACGGTCTTATATACATCAAGTATTGATTTTTCTTATAGGTTTCCAATTCCTTATAAATATTATTTTCATTGGTTTGGTTAGCGGCTAACGATCTTTTAAGCGCCTCAACAGTATTGCTGTAACCTGCGTTAATAGATTCAACTGTTGATTTTATTTCGTTTAAAAATTGGGAATTTTTTGCTGTTTCTAAGTCAATCCTGTTTGCTTTTTCAAGTAATGTTGATAGAGTAGCAGTTACGTCGCTTTTGTTTTCCTCTGCAATGTCTTCATCAACAATATCTTGTTCCATATCTGTAGTATCATTAACTTCCACGCTCTCAATAACCAATTCCTCTGCCTGCAATATTTCAGTTTCTGTATTACTTGATGTTTCTGCATTACCGTTCTCTATACCGGCTGCATAACCTTGTTCAGTGCTGATGTTACGTTTATTTTTCTGCTCTGTTTCTGTTTTTTTATCACAATCGTTAACCATTTCCATAAATTCTTTATCCATTAAAATTTACCTCCATAACAATATTAGTTTACTTCATTAACAACGTTATCAATATATTTTTCGTAATATTCTCTATGCGTCCTGTACAGTTCTTTTTGCTCAAATGTGAGATCAGTAACCGGCATATCCGGAGTCCATGCTTTACCAAGCTGCTTATCTGTTCTCAGCATCATCCATTGCATTATCGGAAGCACATTTATCGGTCTGAATCTGACATTAGCAGCTTTGGGGACAAATCCCATGGGCGAGCTTGAGAAAAAATGCACTGTCTCAAAATTTAAATCAAGTGTTGTCATAAAACCTTCACCTTCATTCTTTGCAAGAAAACAACGGCATACATAATCCATAGTAACAAAGTAATCCTTAAATATTTCGGGTTCCTCTGACATAAGAGTTTTAACAGCTTCATCACCGATTTGCTTTTTTAAAATTGCAGTATCCGCTTTATTTATTGTTAATGCTATAGGAATAGTAAATTTGCCTTTTCGTGTTTTTGTTTTGACTTGTCTTAAAGTGTCAATAAGGGAAGCAATAAGGTCGTCCATTTTCATAACACTTGTACCCATTATACTGCCTTTTATTTCACTTTCATTTTGTGTCCGAACATTGGATAACGTATAAGGATCAAGCAAAAAAACTGCTCCATCGTTAAAGGTATGCAAGTTCCATCCTTCCTTTGCTTCACCCGACTGAAAAACTTCGCCGGGCATATCATAAAGATGAATCATTCTGTCTGTATCAAACTTTTTGTTTTTCAAAAAGAAACTAAATGTTGTAATATCAAAATCAAATCCTCGATTTGTTGCGCCAATGGGTCGTCCGCTGAAATAACTGTTACATTCATTGTATTCTTTTTCAAGGCTTTCACTGGGAAATTCATAATCAATATTATATTTAATGGTTTCTTCACCAATAAAATCATGCAAAAAGGCTGCTTTAAAGGTTGTCTTTCCTGCCGAAGCGCCTCCTATCAGTGCAATACTGATTGGGTGAGACATTCCGGCATTATGCTCGGCATTGCACTTTGGGCAGTGACTTTCAATGTCTTTTAAAGTAATCCTTTCTTCAAAATTACGCTGTACAGGCGAACCCGAATATGAAACCATCACAGTTTCCTCACGTTTATATATTCCTTTTGAGGACATAGTAACCGGAAGTACCGTTCCACATACACACCTTCTTTTAAATATACCATATCTTCCGGGTTTAAGTCTGATATGCTTTATACCGCATTGCGGGCAAATGTAAACAGGCAAATCGTATTCATGCTTACAAGCCGGGCATCTATATGAAATTTTCTTTATTTTAAATATGATGGTTTCAATGAGTAACACAATACCAAAAAAAGGAAAAGTTATTCCGGCAAAAACAAGCGACAATAAACAGAAAACAGCCGAAATTGCAAATGTGAATATTGTTCCGATAACATATGTCATTATCACCTGAAATAATGCCCATACAAAAAACAAGACTTTAGTATACCAACGTTCACCTCTTGAAAAGTCAGCCGATGAATCAAAGTTGTTGTCAAATGCTTTTTTTATAATATTACGTACATCGCTGAAACACGGTCCCATAAAGTAACTTTTTGCACCGTAATCCTCGAAAATATGATTTGAATAATTATTATCAGGACATGATTTTATAAGATTGGCGCGTCCATCAGTACTTTCAAACCCGTTAAGACCGCGTCTTTCTGTGCGTGTATCCATAACAGCATAAACAAAATTTTTTATTGCTATTACAAATCCCACTATGCTGCCAATTGCTGCAAACACTCCTATTATAATTGCCGCTGCAGCTAATATAGCCGGAATAACATATACAACTATAAGATATATTACTCCGATTACAATACCTGCAATAATAATAAAACCAAGGAAATCATCCATTTATGTAACCCGTCCATTTCATGTGATTAAACTTAATTTACCGGCATCTTGAATTTGATTCTTCTATTTGATCCGCGTCCGAATAATACGGTCTTGTTAATTCTCCTGCATCGTAAACCCCATCACCTTCTGCACCTTCCGTTGAAAGCTGCGTCAATTCAGATTTCATTATCTCCAGTTTGTCTATTGAATCAGCATTATCAATACGTGAAATAAGCTCGTCATTTCCGCTTCCAATGTATTCAATGCCATAATTTTCATCTGCGTATCCCATAACATTTTTATGCAATCGTAATTTGAGTGCATATCCTCCTTTGTTATATTTTTAAAAAATTATTTTTCATCGTAATATGGCGAATCCTCGTATCCGTTTTTCTTTAGCCTATTAACAATTTTATCAAGGATGCCTTTGAACAGACAATTAAAGATTTTTGTCGTACCAAAATATTTAACGCATATTGGACTAATTTTGTAATAAAGCTTAATAAAAGCGCGCCCTAATTTAGTTGCAGACAATTTAAAATCTCTATATCTTCTTAATACCCACACTTCCGGACAGTCGTATGAGCCATAAACCGAGGTTGCAACGTAACAGCCTCTGCGTTGAACTTTTTGTGCATAATCTTGAAAGTTTTGCTGCTGACGTTTCATTTCTTCAATTTCTTCACCTCGTTTTATGAGGTCAAGTCCCTTTTGCGCATCTTCAACACCGTTTATCAATGCTTTGGTGAATTGTTCTTTGGCTTTTTCACTGTCCTTTGCCGTTCCAATACCTTTAAGATAATAAACGCCAAGATTATATTGTGCTTTTGGGTCGCCCAAATTGCTTGCCTCCTGCCAAAGCGGAAACGCCGAAAAAGTATCATTCAGATCATTTTCGTATAAACTTGCAAGACTGTATAATACGGTTTTATATAGCTCTGAATTTGTTTTTAACAAATCCTCAGTATCCAAAATTCTGCGGAACAGTATTTCTGTACGCTTAGGATCCCTTGCGATACCATCGCCTCTGTAAAGCATATATGCATAATTTACAGCTGCATCAAAATTCCCCTGTTCGGACGCTTTATTATACCAAAATGCTGCCATTTCGGGATTCCTGATACAACCTATTCCCTTTTCGTAAAATACGCCTAAACTATACTGTGCTGATTTATAACCTTGCTCAGCGGCTTTTTTATACCACTCAAAAGCCTTATTCAAATCAACAGCAGTGCCGTTTCCGTTTTCGTACATACGTGCAAGACTACACTGACCGGAAGGATCCTCGTGTTCAGCGGACTTTTTATAGTATTCAAAAGCTTTGTTAAAATCAGCGGGAATTTCATCCCCAAATTCATATATAGCACCAAGAAAGTAATATGCTTGGTACTCTCCCTGCTCTGCTGCTTTGTTATAAAACTCAATAGCTTTCTCCAAGTCTTTGTCAACGCCTTCTCCGTCTTCGTACATTGATGCAACGTTTATTTGTGCTAAAGGCATTCCTTGTTCAGCCGCCTTCATGTACCAATTGAATGATTTACAAAAATCCTTTTCCACGCCGTCTCCTCGATAATATGCACAGCCAAGATTGAACTGCGCCCAATCGAACCCCTGTTCGGCGGATTTTGTATACCATTCAATAGCCTTAGTTACATCTTTTGTTACACCTTTACCATTATAAAATATATCTCCGAGATTATATTGAGCATGCTCGTCCCCTTGTTCCGCAGCTTTCATATACCATTCAATAGCTTTGTTCACATCTTCAACGACACCATCACCATTGCAATAAGCCTTTCCAAGGTTGAATTGAGCTCTTGACAGCCCCTGTTCCGCTGCTTTTGTATACCATTCAAAAGCTTTCCGCTTGTCTTGTGATACACCGTTGCCTTCAGAATACATATTTCCTAAATCACATTGCGCATCTGCATTGCCTTGAACCGCTAATGCCTTTTTATTCTCAAAAGACTCTTCAGATTCAAGCATGACTGCATTACGATTATTTTCACACACATTGTACCTCCGCTATTATATATTAGTTTTTAAAGTGACAACTTTTTTGAGCGAGTCTTAAAATCCGCTTTTTAGAAACTTTAAGCTTTTTCGCAGGTATTAAAAAGAAAAATTATAAATACACATTTATAGCAAAAAATGATATTTGCTTTTATTTATTATAATTTGGACATTCTTCACAGCGTGAAGAGTCCGTACAATAAGTATCAAAATCATGCAAATTTGAATAATCATCCGATTTTTTGCATCTCCATTGACTACCGTCCCAATAATAATAAGGACATCTGAAATCACTCATCTTTTTTCTCCTTTCCAAAATTTTTTGATTTGATCAAAGTTCAAAAACACATATTAAAGGTAAATTTCAAGACTCGTTCAAAAAAGCTGTCACTAAAATATATTTATTTGATATACGATTTAAAGTATATTTTTAATGAATAATATTACATAAATTAATCGTATAATTTTAACATAAAAGCTGCATCTTCATAAAAAACATCAACAAAGCTTTCAAAATTTTTATATAAATGTCGGGGGATCACGATTCTTTTCAATACCCTGCAACTGTCAAAAGCACTTTTTCCGATTTTCTGAACACTTTTAGGAATTCTTATTTACTTAATACCGGCACATCCCTTAAATGCATAATTTCCTATTTCCTTAAGGCTGTTCGGTATAATCATATTTTCGAGAGACAAGCAATTTGAAAAAACATAATCGTCTATTCATTCAACATTTTCCGGAATTATAAGTGTTGAAAGCAATGAACAACTATTAAACACTCCGTCAGAAATTTCAGTTATATTTTCCGAAAGTTTTGCAATTCTAAGAGAAATACATCCTGAAAAAACATATTTTTGTATAATCATGCTACATATAGTGTAAAATATATTATAATAATACCTTAGTTATCATTTTATTTGTGAATTGATCTACAGATTTTTCGTAGAGTATTTCCCTTTAAGAACATAACAAAAAATTGTCTGCAATATAAATAATTACAGACAATCTTGACGTTTATACAGACGGCTATTACAGTAAAACTTCTAACTTTTTCATGTTTTCCGTTTTTAACTCAAAGGACGAATGAACATAACGGTTAAGCGTTATGTTTACACTACTGTGACCCAGTATTTCACTAAGCGATTTTATATCAAATCCTACCTCAATGCTTCTTGTGGCAAAGGTATGTCTCAAGGTGTGAAAAGTAGCTCCTGTTATACCAAGATTTTTCATTATTCGGTTATATCGATTTTCCATAGTCCTTGGCTCAATTGGCACTAATGTACCTGAAAGTACAAACTCATTTATACGCAATTTCATTGCCGAAAAAATTTTGCATATAAAATCAGGCAGCGGTATTTCACGAACTGATGCCGTACTTTTCGGTTCAGTTATGGAAATGTAAGTTTTATTGTCATCACATTGACCTTTTTGAATCCTTTGAAGTGTCTGTCTAATATTCAGCTTTTTATTAAAAAAGTCAAAATCCTTTGCTTTTAACGCACATAATTCGCCAATACGAATGCCTGTATAAAGGGAAAGCAAAATACCTGCCTTTGTGTTATCTATATCACTTATAAGGTATTCGGTCAGCCGTTGCTGTTCGCTGCGATTAAGAACTCGCATTTCTTTTTTTTCTGTCCTAAATCCAATGTACCTTAAAGCACAGCAGTGATTATAGCCAAGACTTTCAGAATAGTTAAGTACCGATTTAATAATACAAATAATATCTGAAATTGTTTTTGCCGACAACCCACCCTTGGAATCTATTCTACCGCTTGTTGAAAGAAAGTGAATATAATCCTGAAGCTCAGCAGTTGAAATGTCCGAAATAAATTTTTTTCCGATAAACGGGAGTATATTGTTATTCAAAAGGTTCTTGTAGCGATTAAATGTAGAAGACTTAATAAGGTTCCTTTTGTTTGCCAACCACAAGTCGGTAATATCTTGAAAATTCATATTCATAGTCCGCTTGTCACTATAATTTGTCCCAAATATATAGGTTGATTTAGCTTTTGTAAGCTTTTCTTTTACGGCTGAATACGTTTTTCCATATACGTAGCCATATATTGCCTTATTGTTCTTTGTGCGCTGTTTTATGAACCTGCCTTCCCAACGCCCGTCTTTTCTTTTATAAATATTCTCACCTTTTCGAGACATGGTCAAGTCCTCCTTACGACTGTAATTTTGACGGCGAATAAAACTATATTACTTCATTTCAACAAAGTGTTACAAGAAAACAAAAAAATTATATTGATTTTAACAAAAATAACAACATTATATTGACAAATTTGACAAAATGCTGTATAATATAAATGTAATTTTTGTAATAGAATTGAAAGAGTTTTTTCTTAAAGGGAAATACTCTACGAAAAATAAGCGAGTGCAAAAAATATTTGCATTCGCTTTTTATTTTAAATGCAATTTTGCTTATCACATCACACTCAATTATACCATATTGTATCGTATATTTTAACAGATAATGAGGAAATACTCTGATATATTTTTTGTAGTATAGGATATAATATAATAGAAAAGTTGTGTTGATATATTCGAAAATGAATTCCCTGTAAGATTAGCAAATTTAAGGAATGAAAAGGGCGTTTCAGCCCGTGACATAAGTTTGTCAATTGGGCAAAACGCCGGATATAAATAATATTTAAACAGGGAAAGCACTGCCGTCTATAGTATGATTTTTCTATATTTGCGGATATCTTAAAATATTCCCAAAAAAGTTTTTTTGTTTATGATTCGGAATATCCCGAAGAAACGAGAGAGGTAGTTGAAAATATAGAGACTGTTGACACTATTTTAACCAAACAACGCAACAAGCAAATTGAATAAAAGCCAAATAAATATAATCGTATTTATCGTAACGGGTAAAAACTCGCCTTAACGCTTTAAGCCGCCTGAATAATCTTTCAATTTACCGTATTTCTTTGGAAGCGCCCTCCATTTGCACCCGTTTTCTGCTATATACAGGATTGCATTGATAAAAGTGCAATTGCTTATTTGTCATTTCCTCTTTGAACAGGGAAATATTTCTCTATGCGCTTAAATTGTCTTTTACTTATTTTCATTATTTTATTATATCTTATTTTTATGTTTAGTGTCAACACGCCCTAAAATTATATCACAAAAAAGACTGCAATCCAACCCTTTTGGGGCGATTGCAGTCTTTTTTGCGGGGGTGTTTTTTTACAGCACCCGTGATAGTAATGCTATGTCAAGCCTTCAATGCCCCCTTTTGGGGTTGAGCCTGTAATACGCCCTTCTATGGCGAGTGCAAACCACCGCTTCAGTGGTGGTTTTGATTATTTTATCGGATTGCTATAATTCCTTTTTAAACCCGCGGAATCGGTATAAAAAGCTTCACAGGCGCATATTCATATATTTTTCCGCTTAAAAAAGTAGTTTTGTACTACGTCCCGCACCTGAACAAACTGATTTTTCGGTATCGGAATGCGGCGGCTGCCTAACATAAGCAGATCGTAACGGACTACTCCCACCGAGTTATCCAGATTGGCTATGTACGCCCGATGGGGCATATAAAAGCTTTTATGGTCCTCAAGCTGTTTAAACAGCTCCACAAGTGTGGAGGGAGTTTCAATGGCGCTGCCGTCGGTAAGGGTGATTTCCCGTGAATGATTAAAGCTTTCTATCATTACAATCTTGTGAAGCGGTATCCTGAGCAGACCGTCCTTTGTTTTTACCGCAAGGACGTCTTTTTTCTCCCGCATCAGAGACCGGATAGCGTGTAGCAGCGTTTTATCAAAATTTTCCCTGTTCGGCGGTTTTATAAGGTACCCCGAAGCATACACCGAAAACGCGTCCAGAGCGTAGTCGGGCGAGACTGTAAGGAAAACTATCTCCGCGTGCTCGCCGCGGCTTCTGATCGTTTCCGCCAGCTGTATTCCCGACATTTCAGACATCATTACATCAAGAAGATACATATCAAAGCCCCCGTGGTTTTCAATATGCCGCAGCAGCTTTTTCGCCGATGTGAAAGGACTGAGCTGAATGGGATTATCCTTATGCTCTTCCGCAAACCTTTCGGCATACGCCAGGATCGCCTCGATATCATTGGGGCTGTCGTCACATAAAGCTATTTCTATCAATCGGTTCACCTCGCCATCTCTTCAAGAAGCTTTTTTGGAATATAAAACTCCGGACTGCCCATATATCCCGGTGCTACCTCATATTCGTCAAATACAATAACAAGACGGTCGAAAGAATCAATATAGAAATTCGCATCCTCGTTTATTCCCGTAAAAGCGTCCTCGCCGTCAACAAAAAAGCTGCCCTCCTCATGCTCGTTTTTATAGATCATCTGCTCCAGTATCTCATCGCTGAGTATTTCTATATAATCAATATCCTCTCTGAACAAATCGGGAAGCTCCAGCACCTTCCCCGATTTTTTGTCAAAGGTTATCCAGCGGCTGTAATCCAGAGAGCCGCCCGCGTTTACGGTAACGTTAAACTGCGCAATAAAATAGTTCTCATCGTCCCGTATAACCGTATATCGCATATCCTCCGCCACATATCCGTTGTAGGATCGGCTGAAGTACCACAAAAACTTTTCCTTTGCCTCGTCGGTATAGTTTTTCACTGCGCTGTTCAGCTCATCCGCGCCGTTTCCGCTGAATTCGGGCGCTTCTATATCTATTCGGTTATCGCCCCAGCCTATTTTAAGGTCCCTTATCGTGCGGATATTTACCGACAGCAGCTCGGAAGCCGCGTCCGCAGCCGACGGCAGCACATTCAGCATAACAATTCCCACCAAACCAAGACCAAGAAGCGATGATACCGCCCGCTTCGTCAGCCCCGTCTTTTTATCCTTATGCTTTGAATCGCTGTTATCGTAAAACATCGCCGCCTGAAGTACGAATTCATCATTTTCCAACATACACCGCAAAAAACCGTTATACTTTTCCACGATGCGTTTTACCGAGCGAAGCCCTATGCCGTGCTCTTCGGAAGGATCTTGGGAAACGGGAAGGCTGTTTTCATCAAACTCCACCGCGCTTCCGCAGGGATTTATTACTGTAATTATAAGCCTGTGTCCGACCGAATACTCCGCCGAAATATTTATATACCGATCCTCCTCCGGAAACTTGGAGCAGGCCTTTATCGCGTTTTCGACCGCATTCGCCAGCACAAGGCAAACGTCCTGCTCCTCAAAAGGGATAAGTTCGGGCAGAGCGAAACGCTGTGTCACCTTGCAGCCCGCAATTTCCGCGCGGCCTATATATTCCGACAGCACCGCGTTTATTTCGGGGTTAGTACAGCACCTCATGCTTTCAAGCTCCCCGAAGGAGCCGTTAAGTCCAGAAACATACTCGAAGGCTTTGCTGTGGTCACCTTGTCTGATAAGACCTTCAATAACCGTAAGGTGATGACGCATATCGTGGCGGTATTCACGGACAGATTCCATTTTTTGCATCACTCTGTCATAACCGCGCCGCTGAACGTCAATATATTCGGACAATTCTTTTTCGGAACGCCTTACGTGTATAAGCTCCGCCGTTGAGTTAAGCAGCTTAGCGATAATAAAAAATATCGACACAGCGGTCAGCATTGTAAGGAGAAGCGTTATTATATTGGCGGTACTGTTCAATGACCAGAACATCATCAGAAAGATCAGAATTACAGGCAAAGACAAAGTCAGACGATTTTGCTTGTTGCCAATAACACAAAAGCGAAACGCTTTTCCGATAAACAAAAAAGCAGCGGTCACAAGCCCCGCCGCCGCAAGAGCAATAACTATGTTGACTGTAATATATAGTATATAACCTGAGGTTTCCTCTTTCGCCGGCAAAATAATTGCAGTTAATATCTTATACAGCGATCTCAGTATCAGCACGCCCAGCGCTCCCACGGAACAGACCGCGGCGGTCTCAAACATACCGCCCTCCGACATAAAATACAGCAGCACCGAAAACGGAAGATACGCTGTCAGCGGCAGCAGCGTAAGCACAAGACTATATTCACCCGATAGTATACCCACGGTGTTAAGACCTGCGATAACTACCCCCGCCGCCACGAAAGCAAGGGCGGTGGCAAGCCGCGAAAACCGCCTTTTAAACAGCGCCGCACAGATTAAAATGTATGATAAAAAAATAACAGATTCTGTAATTGCCGAGTCGGCGGCAAACGTACCAAACGTCATCGGATATAACATGGATATCTCCTTCTGAAAACCAAGCCGCGTTTTTTCTTCATAGGACGGTCACGGTTCACGAACACTGCGCTATGTTTAAACTCGTTAGCTGAAATCATAATATATATTTTAAATTATAACGGGATTTCTTTGAATTGTCAAGCGTCAGCCGTTTATTACCTTACCCCTTAAGCCCCACTCTGAGCGGATTGTATAGTTAAAATTCGCTTTCACGCAAAAAATAACGCTTTTCACGCTGTTTTTATACTATAACAATCCAATTAAAAAGGGTTGAGGTTGACAGATTATATGCTATTCTTTTTGTGGATTGCTATAGTATTACAAAAAACCGTGACTTTTTTAAAAAAAGTCACGGTTTTTATTTTTAAAAACTATGGTGCCCTGATTATTTGTCCTTTAAATCACAGACAACAACGCCCAATCCAACGGAGCTGATATAGCAGCGTCCATACACATTAACATCGCCCTTAATAAAGTTTCCGTTGCCCATACCGCCGAACTGCATTGTGCCCTGAGTTACCGGCGCCCATGTGGAGCCGCCGTCCTCAGACCAGTAAATTCCTATAACGTCATCTTTTCCGGGTCTGCCCCAGATGTATATTGCATCGGGGGAGCTTTCGTTCTTGCCCTTGCCTACGCCTACTCCGAGACAAGCCATAATATTTTCGTTTCTGGTAAAGGTTTTACCATGATCCTCGGATACCTGAAGCCCCATTGAGGGAAGGTATACAACACCTTCTCTTCCGGGCATTACTGTAATTCTTGCGGCGCTGAAAAGACTGAATGTGCTTTCAAAATTCTTTCCGCCGTCTGAACTTACATAAAAGCTGCTTCCGCTGGTGGCATAAACATAATCGGGATTAACAGTATCACATACCACATAGCTGGTAATATGGATACCGTCGGCTGTATTCCAGCTGTCGCCGTTGTCGTCGGAATAATACAAGCCTAATCCGCTTTCGGGAGCCCAGAAGAAACGCTTTCCGTCGGCTGAAACGCTTACGTTGCCGTATCCGCTGCCCGATTCGGGTCGGGTCTTCGCCTGTTTCCAGTTTTCGCCGCCGTCGAGAGTGTAATAAAATCCCACATCGCCCGTGCCGCTCTTTACCCACACGTCGGGAGAACCGTAAGCAACGGCTATACTGGTGGTGGTGCCTAATTTGCTGCTGTGAACGTTTCCGTATTCAAAGGCATTGTCGTTGACAAAGCCGTCATAGTCGCCGACGCTGGTAATTATCGGACCGCCGGGTATAGTGGCAAGCTCCATGGGCACCGTTTCTTCAATGCCCTTGGCGTCAAAATAAAATTCGGGTGAATCGTCCCAGATATTGCTGCATCCGAATACGCCGTTGCCGGAAACCACCTTAATTTTATTGGGATCATAAGGATCAATCATAAGACAGCCGCACCAGTGAATGGCATAACCGTTCATCCAGGGAATCCCGCCGTCTGTCATAGTCATTTTCTCGTTGATACTCTCCCATGTTTTTCCTCCGTCAACGGTGCGGAAAAATTCGTCGCCATAGGAGCCGTTGGGCTGTGGTACCCAGCGGTTTTCGGTTACAGCCACCATTCTGTCCGGGTTCGTGGGATCGATCGCCACGTCGCCAAAGCGGGAATTTATCGGTTCGATGGATTCTACCGCGCCGCTTGCTATGTTAAGCCGTTTGATTCCGCCGTCCCCGCCGTCGCCGTGAGGTCCCTCGGTTGCGCCGTAGGTGATAATGATATTGCCGCGTCCGTCAAGTCTCATTCTTTGAGGATACAGGTTGGTGGGAAGTCCCGCAACGGCGCTCCAGCTGGCTCCGCCGTCATTGCTCACCCATACGTTGTCCGCGCCGTTCTGGGAAACTGCCGCGTATACTTTTGTACATTCCGAGCCGTTGGAGGAATCGGGATCCACCACAATGGAGCAAATCCCGTTGCCGTTTGCAGTGTTTACTTTTGCAGCGTCAGACAATGCCTGAAGCGTATTCCATGTTTTGCCGCCGTCGGTGCTCTTAATAAGGCCGCCGGTTCTGCCGCCCACATAAAGAATATCGTTGTTAACGGGATCAATGGCAATACGTTCGCCGTTCTGTCTTCCCATTCCGTTGCCGTGAACCTTTATTTTATCGCTTACGTCCACGGTTTCAAAGGTTTCGCCGTAATCGTGGGAAATCATGACGCAGGTTTTGCCGTTGCTGAAATAGGAAGTACCCGCCACCAGATACAGCTTGTTGGGCTCGTCAGGGTCGACCGCCAAGCCGTCGATTCCGAGAAGTCCTACGTCTTCCTCAGTTATATTATAAGATACGGATTTCCATTTTCCTTCGGTCTTATCCCAGCGATATGCTCCGCCTACGTCGGTTCTGACGTAATACAAGCCTTCCTCTGAAGTAGAGAAGACTCCGGATACAAATCCGCCGCCGCCCATCGCAAGCTGGCTGTAATTCCAATTTGACTCGGATACGGAAGCGCCGCTGCCGCCGTTGTTTTCGTTTTCTGAAGTGTTGCCGCCGTTATTGCCTGAATTATTGCCGCTTTCGTCTCCGCAGGAGCAAAGAAGCATAACGGCTGCCATAGCTGCCGCGGAAAGCTTAAGATATTTTTTTTCCAACTTTTTAAGCATATTTATTACCTTTCTTTTTTGTTTAAGGGCGCTGCTGCCTCTGTGCAAAGCCAAAACAAACAAGGCGCCTGGTGCAAGTTTCCCTTGTGGCATTCCCATAATTGAGAACGATTACATTCATTATTATTTTACCATATAAATGTATATTTTTATATATCCGTTTATTACAAATTTCAAAGAGTTTTTTTGGTGGTATTGTACTATATAATGAATTATACTGCTTCACAATCATATTGTAAATAACAGTTTTTAAAATCAACAATATGATTGTGAAGCAGGCGGCAAAATCTGCCGAAAAATACGTACCCCGCTTTACATGAATATGCTCTAACTTTCTATACGTCCAAACTTATATAAACTCCACAGAAAATTGTATGTCAGAAGACCTTTAAGACGTTGTTCAACACCCTTCCAAATTTCGTCGGTACCCCAGCGCCAGCTTGGGGACCAGCTTCCGTCTTCATTCTGCGTATCGATCAACTTTGTAAGGTTGTCGTCAACGTCGGTTTTATACATTGCATAGTACGGGTGATTTGGCGAATCAATCCAGATACAGGCCTTATAGGCCCGCTCTGTTCCCCAGCCCTCATCAAGCAAGCAAAAGAGCTTTCCTTCTCCCATAAGCCGTTCAAGCAGCTTATTTTTGAGCTTTTCTTCCGGAAGCGCATTAACAAAATAAAGATCGGATAACATACCGTCTTGAAAATAATTATTGTTCCGCAGTATTTTATCGATAACAATTTTTTTTATATATACCGCAAGCTCTTCCGGAACATACCTGCTGTATTTCATAATCATTCCTGCCAATGCAGAGTTTGTGTTGGGATCATAGTTTGATATCAAATCATCATAATTTTTCACCACGGCTTTCACCCGTTCCTCATGCTCCCACCACCAGGCGTGAGGGAAATCATTTACTTCCGGCACCGTTAAATTATCCCATTCACCCGTGTCCTTATTATAATTTTCCACAATATATTTCATAAGCTTTGGTATCATATGGTGCGTTTCGGAAATATTAAGCGAAAAAATATATCTGCACGCGCTCTCCGTCTGCTTCAGGCAGGATTTGTGAAATATAAAATCATAATCAAGCGTTCCGAAGCCCCCGTCCTCATTCTGGTATTTTTCAAGTATTTCTATGACCTGCTCTTTCGGCTTATTTTCAAAAAAATATTGAAACATTGCCAGATCAATATCCTGAGCATATCCATACATAAAATCTCTTGCTTTTGCAAACTGTTTTTTGGTTAGACAATTCATAAACGTGTTCCTTTCAATATTTTTTTGTATATCCGCACGGCATTTTCTGTTGAGCCCGCGGAATACGAATATTTATACTGCCATACTTAGCTATGAAAGCTATTCGCAAAATGAATTATCAATATGTGCTTTGTTATTTTCGGGGATTGCTATAAATACCGACTATAAAATTCCTAACAACATTTAACGTTAATGTTATTCCGCTTCGTAAAGATAGAAATCGTCCCAAGCGCCCCAAGCCTCTGCTGCCGCTTTCACCTTAACGCCAACGGTCACTTCCGCCCCTTCGGGCACCTCGACGCCCGAAACCACGGGATTATCCCAATTCTGCCAGGAGGTGACCCCGCTCTGTACCGCAAACTTTTCACCGTTAACTATAATATACAGCTCAAATACGGGATTGCTTCCCGCGTTTCCGCCTTGTAAATAGGCTCCCAAATCGTATTTCCCGTCCGGAAGCCCGCTGATCTTCTGCTCTGCGGTAAATGAAACGGGAGCACTGTCCCAGAATTTCAGGCTGTATTCACCGCTTCTCTTGTTATTGTCCGCTTCTTTGGCTACACCGTTGCCCTTGATGTCCCACATTGACATATCGGCTTCCTCAAAGCCGTAATTTTTTATGTAGTTTATCTTCTTTATTTCCAATGTACAGAGCAGCTCATATTTTATTCCGTTATCTTCAGCAATACCTGATATCTGATAGGTGCCTGCACCCGATGCTTCAGCTTCGCTCACATGCTCGGTGTTCCATGTGACGGGAATATCTTTTGTATCTCCGCTGTTCAGCAGCGCAGGAATTGTGGACGGCATTTGCACCGTCGATCCTATTCCCGACTCATAATAGATATTGTCTGCTTTTACTATTTCAAGCTCCTTTGTTGTACCCGAAAAAACATACTTAAATACTTTAAGGGATTCAAGAGGGTTTCCGTTAAAGTCAAACAACCCCTGATTATCCCACGATGATCCGCCGTAATACTTTCCGGCATCATTGGGGTCGTAGGTTTTTGAAAAGCTTGAAGCCCAGCCGCTGCCGAATGTTTCCCAGATCTCCCTGTTTTGCTCAAGTATGCCTTTTGCATCGGCGGAGTCAGGATCGTACACTTTCACCGGTATCCATGCGGGTTCCCAGTAAAACACGCCTATCCCCGCATCTCCCACATTCTTTACAGCATTTATAACGGCTCTCACTTCGTTAGACTGCCCCTGAACAGAAATATCATAACCCAATACAACGCCTGCGGTATCTAAAGAAACGGAATTTCCCTGACCGTCGCCGTCGTCAGGTGTATACAAATAAGAGGTTTCGGCTACCATTACTTTTTTATTATAGTTTTGGGCAATATTTTGTAACTGCTCCGTAAGTCTTTCCGTAGTGCCATGCCAGAACGGGTAATATGACACTGCAAAAACGTCATATTCCACGCCGGCGTTTTTAAGATCCCTTGCGTAATCAAGTAAATTTGATGATTCGGGATTTGTATAGTGAAGTACGACGCTGACTTCTTTGCCATTGGAATCGGCCGCTTCCCTTACGGCGTCTGTGCCTGTAACAAGAAGGGAATTTATTCTTTCACGCGACGTTTCTCCGGCGAAGCCGTTGTTTATTTCGTTACCCACCTGCACCATTGTAACGTTAACGCCCTCGTTGTAAAGCCGGTCCATGCTTGTTTTTAAAAATTCGGACAAAGCTGCGGTCTTATTTTCAAATGTATAGTGCGCCCATTCCTTAGGCGCTTTTTGCTTCGAGGGATCTGCCCAGAAGTCGGAGCAATGAAAGTCTGCCAGTACCTGCAATCCTGCTTTCGTTGCCCATTTTCCTATAATTACGGCAGTGTCAAGGTCGTTGTGCCCTCCTCCGTAGCTGTTTCCGTCCTTATCCTCGGGATCATTCCATATGCGTATTCGCACAGCATTAACGCCGCATTCTGCCAAAAGTTTAAAAAATCCGGTTTCGTCAAGTTCGTTTCCTTTAAAATCCTTATATTTCACTCCGCTTTCGATTTGTGACAAATAAGAAGAAATATCCACTCCGCGAAGAAAATCGTCTGTCAACCCTTCCACGGGTTTAACATAAATTTCCGAATCTTCGGGACTGCTTCCCTCAAAGCTGTATTTTGATACACCGCTATTACAGCCTGTCAGCAGCAGGATTCCTGTTAAAATAAAGAAAGTCAATTTTTTTAATCTTTTTTTCATTATATTGCGGTTCCTTTCATAAGGGCTTTTTTATATTTTTATTATACCAGTAGATTTTTTCTCGGTCAATTATAAGAAAGGGATATTTTTTTGTAAAATTTTTGTTGCTTTTGCATAATGTAAAAAATTTTTAAAAAAATATATTTTTTTAAAAAAAGGTATTGACATTTCCTAAAAAAATTGTTATAATATAAAAGCTGTAAATACACAAGCACATACTCAATGTGCGGAGGTGGCGGAATGGCAGACGCGCTACTTTGAGGGGGTAGTGGGAGTATTCTCGTGTGGGTTCAAGTCCCATTCTCCGCACCAAATAAAGCGTTGAATTCCATAAGGGTTCAACGCTGATTTTATAATTTGCATCTGTGTGTACAGCATAGTATTTTAACAGCAGGATGAGTATTCTGCTTCAAATATTTGTTTTGCAGACGTATCGAAGTGGTCATAACGAGAACGACTCGAAATCGTTTGTACTG
>CANDLP010000006.1 GCA_947385505.1 uncultured Clostridia bacterium | reverse complement strand
AGATGACGCTCCGTGACTGGAGTTCAGACGTGTGCTCTTCCGATCTGGTCTGATATAACCGCGGGAAAGAGTGATGTGGCGGTATAGCTCGGAATGAGTGTCGCGGGTGGAAAAGCTGAAATTTCGGGAGCCTCCTTCGGGATTGAACCCCGCCGCCAAAGCGACGGCTTCGAGGAGAGTGGATTTTCCGGTTCCGTTTTCGCCCGCAAAGAAGGTGATATCGGAGCTGAAATTCAGTTCTTTTTTCTTGAACAGCCATTTTATGGCGGGGATTTCGGACAGGTAGGTATTTTCGGAAAGCTTGCCCGTAAATTTTACGCTTTCTATATATTTTACAGTCATTAAGGGACAATTCCTTCCTTTTAAGAAAGTTTTTTGAAAACGCAAGCGCGGTAATAAAAACGTTTATTCATTTTTTCTGCAAAAAATATTATATATATGATTATACATATGTTTTGGAGCGGTGTCAAGATATTTTGTCAACCGATAATTTAAAAAAATGTTAAAAATCGGCTCCGGGCATTTGACTTTTTTTAAAAAAGGGTGTATAATAAAACAGTATATTTACCTACTACCTACATATCAATAAAAATAAATAAAAAACAAAAGACCCGAAACAAAAGGAAGGAAAAGACAATGGGCTTGATGGATAAAATTTTCGGAAGCTATTCCGAAAAAGAGCTTAAAAGAATAGAAGCAAAAAAACAGGCGACCCTGGATCTGGAGCCTAAGTACGCCGCAATGAGCGATAAGGAGCTTCAGGGTCAGACCGCAGTTTTGAAAGAAAGACTTGCCGCGGGAGAAACTCTGGACGATATTCTCCCCGACGCCTTTGCGGTTTGCAGAGAGGCTATGTGGAGGGTTATCGCCATAAAGCCCTACCCCGTACAGATACTTGGCGGCATAGTGCTTCATCAGGGGCGCATTGCCGAAATGAAAACAGGCGAAGGCAAAACCTTTGTCGCCGCGTTGCCCTCCTACCTTAACGCCCTTACGGGAAAAGGCGTTCATGTAGTCACCGTAAACGACTATCTCGCCAAGCGCGACAGCGAACAGATAGGCCGCGTACACAGATTTCTGGGTCTTACCGTAGGGCTTATAGTACACGGCAAAAGCAACGACCAGCGCAGAAAGGCTTATAACAGCGATATAACCTACGGTACAAACAACGAATTCGGCTTCGACTACCTCCGCGACAACATGGTGATGAGAAAGCAGGATCTTGTACAAAGAGAACATAACTTTGCCATTGTGGACGAGGTGGACTCAATTCTCATAGACGAAGCGAGAACCCCCCTGATTATTTCAGGTCCCGGAGATAAATCCACCGATCTTTATGAAAAAGCCGACAGGTTCGCCGCTTCCTTAAAGCCTTATAGAATGGTGGAAACCGACTCAAAAGAAAATCAGGACGATTACGACGGGGATTATCTTATTGACGAAAAAGCCAAAAGCGCCACTCTTCTTCCACGGCGTAAAAAAGGCCGAACAGCATTTCGGCATAGAGAACCTTATGGATTCCGACAACCTGACATTGCTCCATCATATAAATCAGGCTATAAAGGCTCACGGAATAATGCACCTTGACGTGGATTATGTGGTAAAAGACGGGGAAATAATCATAGTCGACGAGTTCACGGGCCGTCTTATGTTCGGAAGACGCTTCAACGAAGGCCTGCACCAGGCGATTGAAGCCAAGGAAGGGGTAAAGGTTAAAAACGAAAGCAAGACGCTTGCAACAATCACCTTCCAGAATTTCTTCCGCCTTTACGAGAAGCTTTCGGGCATGACGGGTACGGCCATGACGGAAGAGGACGAATTCAGGGGCATTTATAAGCTGGACGTTATAGAGGTGCCCACCAATAAGCCCGTTATAAGAGAGGATCACCAGGATCAGGTGTATAAAACCGAGAACGGAAAATTCAAAGCCGTTATAGAGCAGATAAAAGCCTGTCACGAAAAGGGGCAGCCCGTACTTGTGGGTACGATCTCCATCGAAAAATCCGAGCTTTTGTCGAAAATGCTTAAAAGAACAGGCATAAAGCACGAAGTTTTAAACGCCAAGAATCATGAGCGGGAAGCGGAAATAGTAGCGCAGGCGGGTAAAAAAGGCGCGGTCACCATTGCCACCAATATGGCGGGACGCGGTACCGATATTATGTTAGGCGGCAACCCGGAATATTTAGCCAAAGCTAAAATGCGCAAAATGGAGATAGACGACGAGCTTATAAACGAAGCCACAGGCTTCTCGGAAACCGACGACGAGAATATAATCGAAGCGAGACGGCTTTTTAAAGAGCTTAACGATAAATTCAAGGAGGAAATCGCCCCCGAAGCGGAGGAAGTAAGAAAAGCGGGCGGTCTCTATATCTTAGGCACCGAGCGCCACGAATCAAGACGTATCGACAACCAGCTCAGAGGCCGTGCGGGACGTCAGGGCGACCCCGGCGAAAGTTGCTTCTTTATTTCAATGGAAGACGACCTTATGAGAATATTCGGCGGCGACCGCATACAGGCTATGATGGAAACCCTTCGCATAGACGAGGATATGCCCATTGAAAACAAAGTGCTCACCAGAACCATCGAATCATCTCAAAGGAAGATAGAGGGAAGAAACTACTCGATACGCAAAAACGTTCTGGATTTCGATGACGTTATGTCTCAGCAGAGAGCCACAATTTATACTCAGCGCGCAAAGGTGCTTAACGGCGAGGATGTAAGCGACAGTATAAAGACCATGATGAAAGAATATATCACCGAAACGGTAGATCAGTTCTGTCAGGGCGATCTTCCCGAAGATTGGAATATAGAAGGGCTTCGCGACAGTCTTATGGGCTTTGTTACAACTCCCGAAGACCTCAGGTATACAAAGAGCGAAAGAGAAGATCTTGAAAAATCTCAGGTGGAGGAGTATCTCCAGAAAAAGATCATGGAGCTTTACGAAGCCAAGGAGCAGGAGATCACGCCAAACATTATGAGAGAAATCGAGCGCGTAGTGCTCCTGCAAAACGTGAATATGAAGTGGATGAATCATATTGACGCCATGGACGATCTGAAACAGGGGATTTATCTGCGCTCTATGGGACAAAAGGATCCTGTGGTTGAATACAGGCTCGAAGGCTTCGCGATGTTTGACGATATGATTGCTTCAATCCGCGAGGATACGGTAAGAATGATCCTTACCGTAAAGGTACGCAGAGAAGAGCCGCCTCAGAGACAGCAGGCGCTTAAGCCCGCCCCCGCCGCGCCTGCATCTCCCGCCGCGCCGGTTAAGGCTTCCGATACGAAAAAGGTGGGAAGGAACGATCCCTGTCCCTGCGGAAGCGGAAAGAAATATAAAAAGTGCTGCGGAGCAGACGAATAAAAAATATTGTGAAAACAGATTTTTATTTTCTTGATTTTAATATATGAGAGGTATTTTAATGGATACACTTGTACAATCCGTAAGCTCATACTCCGGCGCGGGGATTCTTGATCTGAGCGGAGCCATAGGCCCCGCAGGCAGCAGCGACACCTTCGCTATGTACCTTTTTACCAACGGAGCGGAAAAATTATTCGGGGGTCCGGAAGGGCTTGACGCCGCAATGGGTCTTTATCAACGTTCTTATGACACCATATTGGGGCTTAATATAACCGATATAGCCAATACGCAAAATCCTCCCGAAGTAAAGGACGAGTTTGAGGATATCTCCGATGAACCCGAAATTGCGGACGCGGAAGAATTTTATTCGGATATAGAAAAAGCCGCTTCCTTCTCATTTGCGGAAGAAAAAGCAAAGGAAGCGGAATTCGCTGATATGTACGCCCCCTCCGCCGCTAACCTCTATGCCATAAGCGAAACCGAAAAGGAAAATTTATCCCATGACGATTATATAGCAAGGTGCCACAGCAATTTAAATATATTTGAAGGAGATACCTCTTCGCTTCGCGTACCGGTGGGAGCGGGAGAGCTTCCTTTGCTGATGGAGGAAATACTTCGGGTCGTATCCGAGGGCGGGTCTCTCGAAGACGCTTTATTGGGGCAAATTGACAAGTACGGGCAAAACGCCGTTTCCGATAAAACCGACCTATTCTGGATCGACCCCGAAAGCGGCGAGGTGCTGGGCGCTTACAAGTATGAGAGAACTACAGCCGACGGCGAATGGAAAACGCTGTTTGACGACGACAGCGCGGTTATGACGGCGGCGGACGATCTGGAATCATTTATAAGATATGCCGTTTTTGCTATTTCAGGCGACGATCCCGAAAGAGTAAGAGAGTTTTTGGAGCATCTTAAAAACAAACAGGCTTATGCCGATTACAGCCGCTTTATACTTGACCGCAAGCCCCAAGAGGATATAAATAAGATAATAGAGCTTATAAAATCCAACCTTGCCGCCGCGGGAATAATCAACGGAACCCTTAGCGGCGGAGGCGATGAGAGAAACGGAGATAAATTGACTCCTGAAAAGGAGCTTATTGAACTGCTGGAAAATATTGGTGATTCCGAGAAAAATTCGGAGCTTGACGGCGAGGATTAAGGAAAACAAGAAAAGACCGCAATTTGCGCCAACCGTATAAAACAAACTGTGAGCGCGTAATCGGGACGGACAGATAAAGGAAGGGGATTTTGTTTTTTGCGCAGGGCGGCCGAACGGTGCGACTGTGGAGAATCCGCTTCCTTTTTGTAATAAAGCGTGTTCATTAACGAAGGATATAAAGAAAGGATATAATAAATGGCGGAAATAAAACCATTCAAAGGCTTGCGCTATACCGAAAAGGCAGGGGAAATAAAAAAGCTTTGCTGTCCCCCCTATGATATTGTAAACGGGGAGCAGAGACAAAGGCTTATCGAAAAAAACGAATACAACATTATAAGACTGGAGCTTCCCGCCCTTGAAGCAAGCGAGGATACCGCGCCTTACCGCAAAGCGTCAGCATTTCTCCGAAATTGGCTTAACGAGGGAATATTGAGGCAGGACGAAAAAGAAGGCGTATATGTTTATGAAATGGCCTTTTCCGCAATGGGAAAAAACCACAGCGTAAAGGGCTTCGTTTCTTTGGTAAAAGCGGAACCGTTTGAAAAAGGGATAATTCTTCCTCATGAGGAAACCTTGTCCAAGGCGAAAGCCGACCGCTTTAACCTTATGAAAGCAACGGGCTGTAATTTCAGCCAGATATATTCCTTATACAACGACGAGGACAATTCGGTTTTCTCTATTATAGAAAAAGCCTCGGAATCCGCACCCGACAGCGAATTCACCGATGATGACAACGTGACTCACCGTATGTGGATAATCGACGACCCCGATACTATAAAATGCCTTTCCGAAAAAATGGCGGATAAAAAGCTTTATATTGCCGACGGACATCATCGTTATGAAACTGCCCTCAACTATAAAAATTATGTCAGGGACAACCTTAACGAAAGCGGCACCAGCGATTATGTGACAATGATGCTGGTCAATATGGAAAACAGCGGTTTGGTGGTTTTCCCCACACACAGGATAGTGCGCGGACTTCAAAGCTTTGATTATAACGGCGTTTGTGAAAAGTGCGCCGAGTATTTTGAAATCACTCCCTATCTTAACAGGGAAAAAGGCGAAATCGGACTTGAGGAAGCCTATAAAAACGGAGAAAAGGCCTTCGTAATGTTTACCGGAGACAATAATTACACGCTGCTTAAGCTGAAGGACAGCTCGGTTATGGATAAATTGCTCCCAAGCAAAAGCGAAGCCTTAAGGAATCTGGACGTAAGCGTTCTTCATACTTTGGTTTTAGAGCGTATTTTCGGAATCGACAAAGAAAATATGGCTAAACAGATAAATCTTACCTACACCAGAAACGCCGACGAAGCGCTGTCCGAAGTGGACGGGCAAAGAGCAAACTGCTGCTTCCTTCTTAATCCCACAAGAGTAAGCGAAATCAGAGCCGTGGCGGCGGCGGGAGAAAAAATGCCGCAGAAATCCACCTATTTTTACCCTAAGCTTACCACAGGACTTGTTATGAACAAGATTTTTGACTGAATTTCAAGGAGCGTATATGAAAGAGGAAATACAAAAGGAGCTTGAAAACCACATTATTCCCTTCTGGGACGCACTTTGCGACTATGAAAGGGGAGGTTTTTACGGCTTTGAAAGCTACGATCTTAAGGTAGACAAGAATGCGCCCAAAGGCGTTATACTTCATTCGCGAATTCTTTGGTTTTATTCAAATTGTTACCTTGCGCTCAAAAAAAAGGAGTATCTTGAAAAGGCGAAGCACTGCTTTGATTTTATGAAAGAGCACTGTGTCGACAGAGAATACGGCGGTGTTTACTGGATGACAAACGCCGACGGTTCGGTTAACGATTCAATGAAGCACACCTATTGTCAGGCGTTTTTCATTTATGCAATGTCAAGCTATTACAACGCCTCCGGAGATCAGGAAGCGCTTGAATTGGCGCTTGGCGTATTTGAAACGGTTGAAAAAAAGTGTGTTGACAGCGTGGCGTATCTGGAAGCGCAGAGCAGAGAGTTTGAGCTTATCGAAAACGACGCTCTTTCCGAAAACGGATTGATGGCGGATAAAACCATGAATACGGTTTTGCACCTTATCGAAGCCTATACCGAATTATACAGGGTATCCAAAAACGAAAAGGCGCTTGAAAGGCTGATTTTCCAGTTAAAGCTTACATATGATAAAATCTACGATAAGGAAGGCTCCAAGCTGTTGGTTTTCTTTGATAAGGAAATGAATGTGATCGGCGATATACATTCGTACGGTCATGATATAGAAGCCACATGGCTGTTGGACAGAGCCTGCGGCGTTATAAGCGGCGATATAGGCGAAAAATATATAGAGGGTTTTGAGGAGCTTAAGAAAAACATCTCGGAAATGAATCGGAAAATCGTTCAAAATATAGCCAAAACAGCATATAGGGACGGTTCGATACTGAACGAACGGGAAAACGACAAAATCAACACATGGCGTATCTGGTGGGTACAGGCGGAAAGCGTGGTAGGCTTCCTGAACGCTTACGAAAGATACAATATATCGGAATACAAAGACATTTCACTTTCAGTTTGGAATTATATCAAGGAAAAAATTATAGATAAGCGGGAAGGCGGAGAGTGGTATTCGCAAGTGGACGAAAACGGAGCTCCCGCAACCTTTAAGCCTGCCGCAGATCCATGGAAATGTCCCTATCACAACGGCAGAATGTGCCTCGAAGTTATCGCAAGGCTTTAACAGTTGTAAGAACCTGCCTTCACAGGATTTGGGCGCGGATTTTCGGATAATTTCCGTGAAGACGGGTTTTGGAACCGCTTCCGAAAGGATTGTACTTTAAGATGAAAAAAAGGTGTAACAAAACAATAACGGCGGCTTTGCTGACGTTTGGTCTTATATTTTCGTCAGGCTGTGCCGGCGGGCTTGAAGATGAAATTGAGATTCCTATCTATGACGGCGCACAGCATGAGGATTACAAAACCTATGAGGTCAAAAGAATGGATCTTTCCTCAGGAGAAAAAACGGGAGCCGCTTTGGGTTATGCCCTGTCGGATTCCTTGTATACTCCCGCGGGAGGGAATTTGATCAGCTATAATCTGTCAAGACTTCAGGAGCTTAAGGAGGGGGACGTTATAGCGGTGCTGGACAGTTCCGCGCTTGACTACACCTTCCGCAGACAGGAGATACTGACACAGGCGGCGTATGAAGAAAGCCTTGCTTCGGGTACCGAAGCGGCAAGGCTTGAATACGAATATCAAAAAGCTGTGTTGGATTCAATACAATATCAGATAGACTGTTACACCATAAGAGCGCCTTACGACTGCGTGGTTTCCGACGCGGCTCCGCTGACGGCGGGAGAGGAACTGGAAGAAGGCGCATATATATGTTCCATTGCTCATCCCGACGAAATCTACGCCTATATAGGCGCCCCGTCAAAAAAAGAGGAAGCGGACAAGTACAGATTGGGTGCAAAGGTGTCGGTAACTTTAACGGGAAACACTTATGAAGGTAAAATAGTAAGCGTACCCAACAGCGGATCATATAAGTTCGACTTAAAATATTCCAAGGAAAATATGTTGTTTGAAGCTCCTAAGACCGGTCCTGCGGCAGCGGACAGCAGTAAAAACGTTATTATCGGATTTGAGCCGGATGTTTTGGAAAAAATGCTGGAAGAAACGCCCAACGCTGTGGTTGCGGGGTGGGCTACCGTTGATTATACCGTAAGGGAGCTGAATAATGTTCTCGCCGTGCCTATGGGGGCGGTTTCAAACAGGGAAAACGCTTATGTTTATTTGATAAAGGGCGGAGACAGGATACAAACTCCTGTTGTTACAGGTGGGACCATTGACGGGTATACGGTTATTACGGCCGGACTTAGCGAAGGGGATTTAATTTCGGAGTCGTTTAAATAAAATAATATGGCAAAGCCGCCGTTTCGGACGTAGAAAGCAAAGTTTTATTTTCTACCCGAAGCGGCGGTTCCGTTTGTTTCTGTGCTGTTTATTACCGTTTATTTTAGATACGGCTTATTTCTGCTTGAGCCGTAGTAGCTGAAAGCGTTCGGTGTTTCTACCATTTCTCTCGCAAAGATCAAAAAGGCTATGAAGGAAGGGGAAGGCTTGAAATTATACACGGTTTTGACTTCGTCGTCCATTTCAATTTTCGTTTCAAAAACCAGATTGTATTTTACGAGAACGGAAATAACACGCGCCGCTTTGTCCGCGTTAAAATTAAGGTTGTTTAAAAGCAGTTTTTCGGTAAACGCCTTATCGTTTTCGCGCTTGTGTAAAAATACGCAGGCATCGAAAACGTCTTTGTCGGAAAAATCCTTGAAAAACGTCAAATAATCGATATTTTCAAAAAAAGCGGCTTGTGTGTCGGCAATTTCGGGAACAAGCAAAAAATACTGAAGCCTGTTGCCGATTCCCATTCTTGTAAAGCCGAAGTCGGTCATAATGCTTGAATACATCTGTTCCTTCTGACCGATCTCCTTTTCGTAGTCTTCTACGCTTCCGTCCTTGGGGATACTATCGCTAAAGCATACCCGTTCCATATCCCAGCAATAGTTAAAAATAAGCTTAAACCTTTGCTCCGGCGCGGTTTCTGTTATTTTTTTGCACAGTGAACTTTGAAGGTCGCCGTAATCGGTTATACTGCGCCCGAATAAGGAATCGATGGAAACGGAAAAGAATTCGGCAATTTTAGGCAAAAGATAAGTGTCTGGAATGCCGCCGTTTTCCCATTTTGATACCGCTTGTGCGCTTACGCCCACATAGTTTGCAAGCTCCTCCTGCTTTACGCCCCTTTCTTTACGCAATGCCGCAATCTGTCTGCCTATAGTTTCAATACTCATGTGTTTTCTCCTTTGAATATTTGTAAGCCGCTTACTTTATGTTTATTGTATCACAAACAGCGGTTGATTTCAATGGAGACGATATTGATAAAATCAAACGAGGGTTGATTTTTTTAAAATAAGGGCGGTTTTCCGTAAATCACTCCTTTGACTTTTTTGGCAGCGTATACTTTCCGGTAAACGCCGTGAACTTTTCCAGGAAAAATGCGTCCTCCGTCTTTTTCAGCTCGTTCATATATTCGTGAGTCTCAAAACTGCCCTCCTGAATCTGAATAAGACAAACCGCAATATTAGAGCAATGATCGGCAATTCTTTCAAAATTGGTAAGCAGATCGGACAGAATAAATCCTGCCTCTATGGTACATTTTCCCTTGCGCAGTCTTTTAACATGATGTTTTTTCATCTCGTTGCGCAGATTATCTATAACTTCCTCCAAAGGCTCGACTGTTTTTGCCTGTTTAATATCCCCCGTAGCAAAGGCGGAAAACGCCAGACCCACAATCTCGCTTGTGGCGGCAATATATATGCGAAGCTCCTCCTTTGCCTTTTCGGAAAATTCAAGTTTCTTTCTATGAAGCTCCTCAGCCGCTTCAAGGGTGTTTACCGCATGGTCGGAGATTCGTTCGATATCGCCTATACAGTGCAGCAGAAGGGATATTTCCTTGCTGTCGGATTCGGTTAAATGCTGTGAGTTAAGCTGTAAAAGATAGGTGCCTATTTTGTCTTCGTATTCGTCAACCCGATTTTCGTTTGCTATTATCTCCTCGCCCGTCGCTTCGTCGTATTCGGTAAGCATATTTATTGCGTCGGCAAGGGTGTTTTGAGTAAGGGAAGCCATTTGTACCGATAAGGTGCGGCACTGGTCAATGGCGAATGAAGGTGATGACAAGAAACGCTTGTCCAGTCTGGCGTAGTTTTCGTCGTGATGTTTCCCCTCCCGCACTGTAATCCTCGCAAGCTTTTCCAGAAGCTTTGTAAAAGGGAACAGAACTATCGCGGTAGCGGTGTTGAATACGGTGTGAACTATTGCAATGGATACCTGATTTGCCGCCGTGTCAGCAAAAGCAAAGTTGAATATCCCGTCGGCTATGTAATAAAGAGCCAAAAATAATACGGTGCCCAGAACATTGAAATAAAGATGTATTACGGCCGCGCGCTTAGCATTCTTTCCCGCTCCCACGCTTGAAATAAGCGCCGTGGAGCATGCGCCTATATTCTGTCCCATTATTATAGGTATAGCGCTGCCCAGTGGAAGCGCGCCGGTGGAGGACAAAGCCTGTAAAATACCCACTGAAGCGGAGGAGCTTTGCATAACGGCTGTCACTATAATGCCGCAGATTACGCCCAGTACCGGATTGGAGAACATCGTAAGTATTCTTGAAAATTCGGGTACCTCCGCTAAGGGCTTTACGGTGTCGGACATAGTGCTCATGCCTATCATAAGCATCGCAAATCCTATCAATATGGTAGCGATATTGTATTTTTTCCCTTTTTTGACAAATGTAAGTATGCCTACGGCTATGATCGCTATTATAGGCGAAAAGTTGGAAGGGTTCAGCATTTGTATAAAAGGGTTGTCACCCTCTATTCCCGTCAGGGAAATGAGCCATGCGGTAACCGTGGTTCCTATATTTGCGCCCATAATTACGCCTGTGGCTTGACTCAGCTGCATTATCCCGGAATTTACGAAGCCTACCACCATAACCGTAGTGGCGGAGGAGCACTGCATAAGAGCCGTTACCACAAGACCTAAAAGCAGACCTTTAAAGGTGCTGCTGGTAAGCCTTTCCAGAATACGTTCAAGCTTGCCTCCCGAAAGCTTTTCCAGACCTAAGTTCATAACCTTCATTCCGTACAGGAACAGCGCAAGCCCTCCCACAAACGTAAGTACTCTTAATAAGACGTCCATTATATAAACCTTTCCCCGAAATCGGTGCGGATAAATCGATAAATAAATTATATCAAAAAAAGTCGATAATGACAACAAGTAAAAAAATTTTTGACGTAGAAAATTAACGGGGGTTTTAAGGTGAAATATGGATATAATAACGGAAAAAAATAAAAATTTATTTAAAATTCTTTAAAAAAACTTCTTTAAACCACTTGACTTTTTCCTGAATTTGGAGTATACTAATACAATGTATCATAATGGATATGTATGTATTTCTGAGGTTTGGACATACGGCAAAAACCGACGGAATTCTGCATCAGCGTTGATTTAAGGAGTGAATTAGCCAATGGTAAATGTCAAGGATGTGCAGTTGGGCAAAAACACCAGAAAGAGCTTTTCTAAGATCGATGAAGTTCTCGAAATGCCGAATCTCATCGAAATACAGAAAAATTCTTATCAATGGTTTTTGGACGAAGGCATAAAGGAAGTATTCAACGATATCTCCTCTATCACCGACGCCAACGGAAAGCTTACTTTAAGCTTTGTGGATTACACCATAGACGATACGCCCAAATACAGCATCAGCGAATGCAAGGAGCGCGACGTGACATATGCTGCGCCTTTGCGTGTAAAAGCGCGTCTTAAAAACGAGGAAACCGGCGAAATTATCGAAAATGTCATTTTCATGGGCGATTTTCCGCTTATGACCGACAGCGGCACGTTTGTTATCAACGGCGCCGAAAGAGTTATTGTTTCTCAGCTTATCCGTTCCCCCGGCGTTTACTACGGCTTCGATTACGATAAAACCGGCAAGAAGCTGTTTAAATCCACTATTATACCCAACAGGGGCGCGTGGCTGGAATACGAAATGGACAGCAACGACGTATTCTATGTCCGCATAGACAAAAACCGCAAAATCCCCGCCACTACCCTTATCCGCGCTCTCGGAAAGGGAACCGACGACGACATAATAGATATGTTCGGCGAGGACGAGCGCATACGCCAGACAATAAACGAAAAGGATACCACTAAAAATACCGAGGAAGCTCTGCTTGAAGTGTATAAGAAGCTTCGCCCCGGCGAACCCCCTACGGTGGAATCCGCCCAGAATCACCTTAACTCCTTATTTTTTGACGCAAAACGCTATGACCTGTCCCGTTTCGGAAGATACAAGTACAACAAAAAGCTGGGTATTTCCGGCAGAATAACCGACCATAAACTGGCCGCCCCCGTTATCAACCCCATGACCGGCGAGATAATGGCGGAGGAGGGACAGATCATTAAAAACGAGCTTGCCCTGGAAATTGAACAGGCGGGCGTTATGGAAGTCCTTATCAGCGTTGAGGAAAAGGAAAACATTATAAAGGTTGTTGGCAACGGAATGGTAGACATAAAGCCCTACCTTCCCGAGGGAATAGATCCCCTTAAGTACGGCATAAACGAAAAGGTTTCCTTTAACGTACTGAAAGAAATACTGGACACCGCCAACTCCGATGAGGAGCTTAGGGAAGCTCTTGCTCAAAAGGCGGACAGACTTGTTCCCAAGCATATTACCATTGACGATATTTTCGCCACCGTAAGCTATTTTATTAACCTTTGCGAAGGCGTAGGCGATATAGACGATATAGACCATCTGGGCAACAGGCGTATCCGCTCCGTCGGCGAACTTATTCAGAATCAGTTCAGAATAGGTTTTGCCCGTATGGAACGCGTAATACGCGAAAGAATGGGACTTCAGTCACAGGAGATGGAGAAGGTTTCTCCCAGCTCCCTTATAAATATCCGCCCTGTTGTGGCGGCAATAAAAGAGTTTTTCGGCTCCTCTCCTCTGTCCCAGTTTATGGATCAGAACAATCCTCTGGCGGAGCTTACCCATAAAAGACGTCTTTCCGCGCTGGGCCCCGGAGGACTCAGCCGCGACAGAGCCAGTTTCGAGGTGCGTGACGTACATTATTCCCACTACGGAAGAATGTGTCCCATAGAGACTCCCGAAGGACCGAACATCGGTCTTATCTCCTATCTTGCCTCATTCGCCAAAATAAACGAGTACGGTTTTATAGAAGCTCCCTACCGTAAGGTGGACAAAGCTACGGGAATAGTTACCGACGAGGTGGTTTATATGACCGCCGACGTTGAGGACAAATATATCGTGGCGCAGGCCAACGAGCCTTTGGATAAGGAAGGCCGCTTTATGAGACCCCGCGTTACCGCCCGTCACCGTGACGAGATACTTGAAGTATCGAGAGAAACGGTCGATTACATGGACGTGTCCCCGAAAATGATGGTTTCAGTAGCTACGGCAATGATCCCCTTCCTTGAAAACGACGACGCCAACCGCGCCCTTATGGGAGCGAACATGCAGCGTCAGGCGGTGCCCCTTATGGTTACTCAGAACCCTGTTGTGGGCACAGGCATGGAGCACAAGGCGGCAGTGGATTCGGGCGTTTGTATCTTAGCCAAAGAGGACGGACTTGTAACGAATGTTACCGCAGACGTTATAACCGTATTTTCAAAGGAAGGCAAGGAGCATAAATATGAGCTTATCAAGTTCAAGCGCTCCAACCAGGGCACCTGTATCAACCAGAAGCCTATTGTCAAAAAAGGCGATACGGTAAAGAAGGGCGACGTAATAGCCGACGGCCCCGCCACCAGCAACGGCGAGATTTCCCTCGGAAAAAACGCACTCATAGGCTTTATGACATGGGAGGGCTACAACTACGAGGACGCTGTTCTGATAAACGAAAAGCTGGTTTACAACGATGTCTATACCTCTATCCATATAGAAGAATACGAGCTTGAATGCCGTGAAACAAAATTAGGCCCGGAGGAAATCACAAGAGAGATTCCGAACGTCAGCGAGGACGCTTTAAAAGACCTTGACGACCGCGGAATAATCAGAATAGGCGCCGAGGTGCACGCAGGCGATATATTGGTAGGAAAGGTCGCTCCAAAGGGCGAAGCCGATCTTACCGCCGAGGAAAGACTGCTCCGCGCCATATTCGGCGATAAAGCCCGCGACGTTAGAGACAACTCACTCCGCGTGCCGCACGGCGAAAACGGCGTAATAGTTGACGTAAAGGTATTTGACAGAACCAACAGTCAGGAGCTTTCCCCCGGCGTAAACGCAGTAGTGCGCTGCTATATTGCCCAAAAGAGAAAAATCAGCGTGGGCGACAAAATGGCCGGCCGCCACGGAAACAAGGGCGTTGTATCCCGTATTTTAAAGCAGGAGGATATGCCTTTCCTGCCTGACGGAACGCCGCTTGATATTGTGCTTAACCCTCTTGGCGTTCCTTCCCGTATGAATATCGGACAGGTTCTTGAGGTGCATTTGGGATACGTGGCTAAGGCTTTGGGCTGGAAAATAATGACTCCCGTATTTGACGGCGTTCATGAGGAAAATATACGCGACCTTTATCATTACGCCAAAGAACACAAAAACGAACTTTCCGGCGAAAATACCGCTCAGATAGACTTTACAAAACTTGAATGGACGGATGACTGTAAAACCGAGCTTATAGACGGAAGAACCGGTGAAAAATTTGAATCTCCCGTAACCGTAGGTTATATGTATTATCTTAAGCTCCACCATCTGGTAGACGATAAGATACATGCCCGCTCCACCGGTCCTTACTCGCTGGTAACCCAGCAGCCTCTGGGCGGTAAAGCTCAGTTCGGCGGACAGCGTTTCGGTGAAATGGAAGTTTGGGCTTTGGAGGCATACGGCGCGGCTTATACCTTGCAGGAGATACTGACCGTAAAATCCGACGATATCGTGGGACGCGTAAAGACATACGAAGCCATCGTAAAGGGCGACAGCGTTCCCAAGCCGGGTGTTCCCGAATCCTTTAAGGTGCTTGTAAAGGAGCTCCAGTCCCTTGGTCTTGACGTTAAGGTGCTTGACAAGGATCAGGAAGAGATTGATCTGAAGCAAACCTTTGACGACGACGAAGAAGTGGGAATGGTAAACGCCGAAGACTTTGAGTATGTAACCAACGAAGATGAGCTTGACGCATCCTTTATTCCCGAAGACCCCGACGATGTTCTTTACGGCGACGATTTCGGCGATGATGACGATTTCGGCGGCGAAGACGACGAAGAAGATGATTTCCCCGGCAGCATGGTTATGGAAGAAGTTCTGTCGGACGATGACGAGTAAGATCGGGACTGTAAAAGACACGGAAGGTTTGAGTTTTTTACTCCCCGTTAAACCACATTTTTGTAAAATCAAAGAATCGAGGTCAGCTTAAATTGTCAGACAATGTATTTGAGTCAATAAAGATCGGTCTTGCATCACCCGATCAGATAAGAAAGTGGAGCCACGGAGTGGTTACCCGTCCGGAAACCATAAACTACCGTACCCAGAAGCCCGAAAGAGACGGTCTTTTCTGTGAACGTATCTTCGGACCGACAAAGGACTGGGAATGTTCCTGCGGAAAATACAAGAAAATACGTTTTAAGGGCAAGACCTGTGAGCGCTGCGGCGTTGAAGTAACAAGAAGCAAGGTAAGAAGAGAGCGTATGGGAAGCATAGAGCTCGCCGCTCCCGTTTCCCATATCTGGTATTTCAGAGGGACCCCTTCCCGCATAGGTCAAATGCTGGATATCTCCCCTAAAAGGCTTGAAGAGGTGCTTTATTTCACCAAGTATATCGTTACCGATCCCGGAGAGGGTACTGTCCTCACAAAAGGACAGCTCCTTACCGAAAAGGAATACAACGATATGAGAGAGCGGTACGAGGACGATTTCTGCGCAGGAATGGGAGCGGAAGCGATAAAGCTTTTGCTTGAGGAAATCAATCTGGACGCTTTGTCCGAACAGCTTAAAGGCGAGCTTGTAAACACTCAGGGGCAGAAGAGAATGAAAATTCTCAAAAGGCTTGACGTAGTTGAGGCTTTCAGGCAGAGCGGCAACCGTCCGGAGTGGATGATACTGGACGTTATTCCCGTTATTCCTCCCGATATCCGTCCTATGGTTCTTTTGGACGGCGGACGTTTCGCCACCTCCGACCTTAACGATCTTTACAGACGCGTTATTAACAGAAACAACCGCCTTAAAAGAATGATGGAGCTTAAAGCGCCGGATATAATCATAAGAAACGAAAAGCGTATGCTCCAGGAGGCTGTGGACGCGCTTATAGACAACGGCAGGCACGGCAGAGCCGTAACGGGTCCCTCCAACAGAGAGCTGAAATCCCTTTCGGATATGCTTAAGGGAAAACAGGGCCGTTTCAGGCAGAACCTTCTCGGTAAGCGTGTCGACTATTCGGGCCGTTCCGTTATCGTAGTAGGCCCCGACCTTAAAATGGATCAGTGCGGTCTGCCCAAAGAAATGGCGATAGAGCTGTTTAAGCCCTTTGTAATGAAGGAGCTTGTACAAAGAGGCAAGGCGAATAACATCAAGAGCGCAAGAAAAATGGTGGACAGAGCCAACGACGATGTGTGGGACGTTCTCGAAGACGTTATAAAGGATCACCCTGTACTCCTCAACCGCGCTCCCACCCTTCACAGACTGGGTATTCAGGCGTTTTCGCCCGTTCTTGTAGAAGGCCGCGCCTTAAAGCTTCATCCCCTTGTTTGTACCGCATACAACGCGGACTTTGACGGCGACCAGATGGCGGTGCACCTTCCCCTTTCGGAGGAGGCGCAGAACGAGGCGAGAGGACTTATGCTTGCCGCCAGAAATCTGTTGAAGCCTTCCGACGGACGTCCCGTTACCGTTCCTACTCAGGATATGGTTCTGGGTTCCTATTATCTTACCATAACCAAAGAAGGGGAACCCGGCGAGGGAAGCGTTTACCGCGACTTCAACGAAGCTTTGATGGCTTATCATGAGGGCGTTATCACGATTCATTCCGCTATAAAAGCCCGCTCTACCCGCGTAGTTAACGATATACCAATCACACAGCTTATAGATACCACTGTTGGAAAGATCATTTTCAATGAGCATATACCTCAGGATCTTGGCTTTGTGGATCGTTCGGATCCTGACAACGCCGCCAAACTGGAAATTGACTTTAAGGTAGGAAAAAGCCAGCTTGGTAAGATCATTGACAAGTGCATAAAGGTACACGGCACCGCCGTAACGGCGCAGGTGCTGGATAAAATAAAAGCATTGGGCTTCAAGTATTCCACAAAGGCGGCTATCACCGTAGCCGTGTGCGACGCTTCGATTCCTCCCCAGAAGAAAAAGATATTGGAAGAAGCGGACGAAGAGGTTCTGGAGATAAACAAGGATTTCTCCCGCGGCTTCATTTCCAATGCAGAGCGTAAGAACGCCGTGCTTGCGGTATGGAACAGAACCACAAACGAAGTGTCCGACGCGCTTACAAATAACTTGGATCAGTATAACCCCATATTTATGATGGCGGATTCAGGCGCCCGCGGCAGCTCAAATCAGATAAGACAATTGGCGGGTATGAGAGGACTTATCGCCAACACGTCGGGCGAAACAATAGAAATCCCCATCAGAGCAAATTACCGCGAGGGCTTGAACGTACTGGAATACTTCATTTCTTCCAGAGGCGCAAGAAAGGGTTTGGCGGACACCGCGCTCAGAACCGCCGACTCCGGTTATCTTACCCGCCGTCTGGTGGACGTTTCTCAGGAAGTAATTATCCGTATGGAGGACTGCGGCACCGACGAGGGCACCGAGGTTTATGAGATACGCGAAGGAAAAGAGCTTATTGAGCCGCTTTCCGAAAGACTTGTGGGAAGATATCTTTTGTACGATCTGTACGACCGGAACGGAAATCTGGCTGTATCAAAGGATAAGCTTCTTGACGAGGCGGACGCCCAGAAGATAATCGGCATGGGTATCGAAAGGATAAAGATACGTTCCGTATTGGGCTGTAAGGCTCCGCACGGGGTCTGCGCCAAGTGCTACGGACATTCGCTGGCCAACGGGAAGCCCGTTCAGATAGGTGAAGCGGTAGGAGTCATCGCGGCGCAGTCTATAGGCGAGCCCGGCACACAGCTTACCATGAGAACCTTCCACACCGGCGGTATCGCCAACGCGGAGGACATCACACAAGGTCTTCCCCGTGTAGTAGAACTGTTTGAAAGCAGACAGCCCAAGTCCAGCGCTATACTTGCCAGGGGTTCGGGAACAATTCACATCGAAGAGATCAAAAAGGTCAGACACGTTATAATTATGACCGCAGACGGACCCCTGGAGCCCGTACCCGTTCCCTTCGGCTACCGAATGAGAGTCGAAGAGGGCGACTATATCGAAAAGGGCGACTATATCACGGAGGGCGCGGCAAATCCTCACGATATACTTGAAATATCAGGCGAGGAAGCCGTTCAGAACTATATCATATCAGAGGTTCAGAAGGCCTACCGTCAGCAGGGCGTTGATATCAACGACAAGCATATCGAGGTTATTGTGCGCCAGATGATGAGGAAGGTAAAGATAGAAAAACCCGGAAGCTCTTACCGTCTGCCCGGCGCAACGGTAGACAAGACAGAGCTTTCAAAGATAATGGAAGATCTGAAGCAGCGCGAAGCGAACGGGGAAGCGGTCGAGTATCCCGAAGCGACACCTGTAATTTTAGGTATCACCAAGGCTGCTCTCGCAACTGACAGCTTCCTGTCCGCGGCTTCCTTCCAGGAAACCACGCGAATCCTTACCGACGCGGCAATTCACGGAAAGGTTGACCCGCTTTTGGGTCTTAAGGAGAACGTCATTATCGGTAAGCTTATTCCCGCGGGTACGGGAATGAATGCTTCGGAGGAGCCTAAAGAAACTAAAGAGGCAAAGGAATCTAAGGAGACTAAAGAGCTTACGGAACAGCCTAAATCCGATGCCGCTCCGGAAGAAGCGCCCGTAAGCGCTGAAAGCTGATACCGACGGGTTAACGGTCCGGATTTAAAAGAATACCGAGTAAGGGGTAGTTCCCTTGCTCGGTTTTTTTGTTGCAATCTTGATACAAAAAAATAACGGATCCGTGCGGAACTGAACTGAGAACCTGTCTTCACAAGATTTGTGCGTGGATTTTCGAGCAAATTTTGTCGAGGATAAGGCAAATTTTCGCAGGCTTGCTGCCGCAAGTCAAGAAAATTTAACGCAGTCATCGGCAGAATTTGCCGAAAAGACGCGTGCAATATCTTGTGAAGACAGGTTCTGAGCGCATTATTAGGATATCCCAATTATCAGGGCTGCGAGGTTTTCTGCCTTGATCTGTACGGTGATTTGAACGAAGGTGCGCTTAAAAAACTGAACATTGAATTTCCCTGCGCCATAGGGGGTACATATAACGTAGAAGTTTGTTTTTACGCAGCCGATGTAAAAGGCGCCTGATTTACCTTCGGCGAAGACAGTAAAAAGATATACGGCTACGGAAAGCCCATAAGCTCCTTTGTGACAGCCAACGATAAAAACGACTGTATTTTTCCGTAAATCATAATCATACCCTTAACCTGATGTCAATGGGCGAAAGTGACTATGAGGAGCTTATACCGAATGTTTTAGCGAGAGGAATCATGCTTGTAAACGGCCATACCTTTTGCATAAACGAATCGCTGACCGACAGCAGCTGTTCAATGCTTTGCAGAATGAAAAATTCGGATTATATCAAGGGCAATAAAAGCATAAAAGAGATCTCTCCGAAATTTGTATATGACGAGCCTTTGGGTACGGCACCTTTCTTTATTTGCCCCTAAGCACTTATGGGGATTGATTTCAAATGCCGCTTGTTCCGGATATTTAAAAAAATTTGTAAAAAGTAAATTTAAAAAATAAAAGCGGAGATCATACGGCGTCGCTTTGATCTCCGCTTACGGTTATGAAAAATAAACCGTGTAAATGCATTATCCCTAAAAATAAACCAATAATA
>CANDLP010000005.1 GCA_947385505.1 uncultured Clostridia bacterium | reverse complement strand
GAAGAAAAAGCGGAGAAATTTAAAGAAAAAATTGTTGACGCATGCTTCGGGCGGGCGCTTATTAAGGAATTGGGAACGGAAGAGTTTGACTTCGGAAAAAACGGTATGTGATACACAACCGTAATTTTTTGGGAAATAGTAATACCGCTCTGAAATATGGATTTGTCTGTATTTCAGAGCGGTATATTACATCATTACAATCATTCAAAAACGTTTTTACATTTTTCGATCAGCGATTTTGAATCCTTGTCGCCTTCACCGCCAAATACATAGCTGAATGTAAAGCCGTTACATTCCCATACGGCATAGCATGTAGTATCGTATTTATAATATTTTGCCTCTATGCCGTCTATATTTTTTGTTTCCTCCAAAGAACCTCCATATATGCCGCTTATATCACCGCTTCCGTACTGAATGCGGAATTGAGAACCGTCCGCATAATCCACCTGTCCCGTTGTGGGATAAGTATCCATAACGATAACAGAATAAGAATCAACTTCTTTATCCAAAACAGGAACGGCAAAATCAAGATAGCTCTCCATCTCCGCCGCCGAATTTACACCGATGATAGGATTCACCACCTGAACCGAACTCGGATTCGGGGCATGATAGGAAGCGGGGACATCGTTACCGAGATTCAATAAAAATATTGCTCCTCCCGCCGCCATCACACACACGCATGCCGCTGCGGCTGACCATTTAAACCACAAATGCTTTTTCGCCTTTTCTTTTCGGTATAACACGGCTTCGTTAACATATTTGTCGTCGATTTCATTCATAGCTTCGGAAAAATTCTTTTGGTTCATACCAATACCTCTCTTTCAAACAGATATTCCTTCAGCTTCCCGCGTATACGCGTCAGCCGAACGGAAATATTTTTTTCGCCGAGACCCGTTAACTCGGCTATATCCTTATAGCTGTCGGAAAACCAATATCGTCTCATAAAAATAATACGGTTTTCGGCGGTGAGAGTATCTAAAAAGCTCTCAATGATATGCGCCAGAGTTTTAGCGTCAATTTCGGATTCAACCGTGCGCTTGTCGGCTAAACAATCCTGGATCTCCTCCATAGCGATGGTATAATTGCCGTTTCGTTTAAGCGTCTTTTTGTGATAAGCTTTCAGAGAAAGATTTCGGACGATTTTACAGATGTAAGTCAGAAGCGGATTTGGCTTTGCCGGAGGTATTGCGTTCCACGCACCCAGATAGGCGTCGTTAACGCATTCCTCTGCGTCCTGCCTGTTGTTTAAAATGTTGTAGGAAAGCCTTTGAAGAAATTTTCCGTATTTTGCCTCCAGCTCCCGTATGGCTTGCTCCGAACGTCCGAAAAACAATTCAATGATTTTTTCATCATCCATTTTCATTTGCCTCCTTTTCGGCTTCACCCATATACTACTGATTAAACGGGAATTACTACATTAAATTCAAAAATTTTACTATAATTATTAAATTATTAAAAAGCCAAACACCGCGGTTTCAAACGAAACTCGCGGTGTTTTCTTTATATAATACTAATAACCATTTATAGATAAACTATTTTTTAAATGCTATGCCGCAAAAGCGGCATAGCAAGGGAGCAAAGCTCCCTCAGTTATTGTATTGAACTTAAATAACCACCGCCTTCGGCGGTACTTCGGCTTCGCCAAAGTATTTGAATTGTGGATAAAATCCACAATTCAAATGGTTATTAGTATAAAATTTATCCTTTCAACCGGAATTGCTTTATAAAGCCAAGTCAATAATTCTCCGCCATAACCTCAAAATAACTCTGAGGATGATTGCAAACAGGACAAACCTCGGGAGCCTTTGTACCTACAACAATATGTCCGCAGTTTCTGCACTCCCACACCTTGACCTCGCTCTTCTCGAACACCTGCGCCGTTTCCACGTTTTTCAGCAGCGCGCGGTATCTTTCCTCATGACGCTTTTCTATCTCACCCACAGCGCGGAACTTTGCCGCCAATTCAGGAAAACCCTCTTCCTCTGCGGTTTTCGCAAAGCCTTCGTACATATCCGTCCATTCATAGTTTTCGCCGTCGGCTGCCGCCGAAAGGTTGGCTTTGGTATCGCTTATGCCTTGTAATTCCTTAAACCACATTTTTGCATGTTCTTTTTCATTATCTGCGGTTTTAAGAAAAATTGATGAAATCTGTTCAAACCCTTCCTTCTTTGCTACTGAGGCAAAATATGTGTACTTGTTCCTTGCCTGGGATTCGCCGGCAAACGCTGCTTCAAGGTTTTTTTCTGTTTGTGTGCCCGAATATTTATTCATAGTTTTTTCTCCTTTTTGAAACTTTTTTACAACGGCTTCCGCCTTTTCCAAGTCTTCTCCGAAGGTGATTTTAAAGCAATTCTTTTCCCCTTCTATAATCCTCACATTAATCCCCGCGCGGCAAAGCATTCCGCAGACGTCCGTAGCCTCTTTCCTTTCCTTTTCGGAAAGTACGCTCCACACTCTATTGAATAAGCCCAGCTTAAAACTCTGGGGCGTTTGGGCAAGAAACATTTCCGAACGCAAAGGCGCTTCGACGGCAAACCCGTTATGGCACCTTAAAACCGTATCTGAAGCCGGAAGAGCGGTACCGCAGGCTCCGTGCTCCTTTGCCGCTTCAATCGACCGTCTTATAATCTCCGTGCTCACAAAGGGCCGCGCCGCGTCATGCGTCACCAGAATATCCTCGTCTGTTCCGCCGTATTCCTTACAAGCCGCCGCTAAGACCGCCACCGTTTCGGCGCGGGTTCCTCCGCCTTTTATTACCTTTATCCTCGGATCACGGAATAAACCCGCACAGTGATCTAAAAATTCATCGGAAACCGCCGCAAATATTATCCCGATCTCTTCGCAAAGCAGAAAGCTTTCAGCGGAGTAAGCAATTATCGGTTTACCTCCCAGTAAAAGAAATTGCTTGGGAATATCCGAATAACCGTCAGCACAAAACTTAGCGCTGCGCTCGGCATTCAGTCTTGTACCTTTTCCTCCGGCGCAGATCCCGCCGAATATCACGGCTCTTCCTTTTCGTCGCTGCGTGAGGTTCTGAAGGGCGCCAAAGGAAGTCCGTTAACTCCGAACACTGTTACCTCGGCGTAATTCGTCCAGTTGTATCTTACATAAAGCGGTTCTTTTACATCAGTGGAAGAAACAAGTATTTTTTCTCCGTCTATCTTTACTTCCGCGGGCTTAAATTCCTTATCCTCGCCCGCTATCTCGAATCCTTTAGGCTCGCCGTCGATCTTAAAGCCGCGGCAGTGGTCAAAACGAAGCTCTATGACATTGTCCTTGTAAAGGCAGTCCTTGTAAATCGGCCCGAATGCCTCACTCTCCAGATTCTCAAAGCCGTACACGCCGTAAAGGGCTTGTAAAGCCAATCTGTGTCCTATGGGGAGCTTATGTGTAGGATGAATTTCGTCAAATTGCCCCTTATCCAAAGCTACCGCGATTCCTGTATTTTTAATAGTGTCATACACCTTCATCTGCGCCTCTCTTATATGGCACCAGTTTTTAAAGTCGGGATCAGCCTTATAGCGGTGCATAGGCAGCTGAACGAACAGGAAAGGCAGTGAATCGTCTCCCCAATCCTTTCTCCATAAACCTATCAGACCGCTGAAAAGCTTATAATAGGTTTTGGGACGTGAATCGTCGCTTTCGCCCTGATAATAGATAAAGCCCTTTAATGTATAGGGACAGACTCTTTGGATCATGGAGCGGTAAAGTACGGTAGCCGACATCGGGTTAAACTCACTTGGGGGACCGGGATAAAGCATAGGTCCGGCATATCCAAGACATTCTTCCCATGTTCCGAAGGGATTTTTGGTATAGAATTCACCGACTTTTCTGTTCCATTCCGCAATGTCAGACCAGTATTTTTCCCATTCGGCCTCAACCTCTGCGGGGGTTTTCCCTTCCGCATGTCTCTTGATGTCCATCAGGTATTCGTTGGTATCCGAATCCTTTTCCAAAGATTCTTTACTCATCCAGCAGGAAGCGGAGGAACCGCCCCAGTTACAGCCGATCAGTCCTACTGTAACTCCTAACTTTTCCGCCACCTCACGGGCAAAAAAATAACCTACCGCCGACCAGCACTTTGCGTTTTCGGAGCTGAATTCCTCCCAGCCCGATTTTTCCTCGCATTCAAGGAAATCCTTTTCCTTATAGGATTTTTTTTGAGTGTAATAAAATCTCACATCGGGATTTTTATCGGAAGTCAAAGCTTCCTTTTCCGCGCAATTCTGAAGCTCCAGCTCCATATTTGACTGTCCGCCGGCCAGCCATACCTCGCCGTACACAACGTTGGTGAATATTTTTTCACAGTCCCCGCAGGTAACCTTCAAAGTATAAGCTCCGCCCGCCTTATGCGGAGGAAGCTGAACCTGCCACTTTTCGTCTCTTACTTTTGCAGCCGCGGACATACCGTCGATCTCTGCACTTACAATCTTGCCGTTTTCTCCCTCACCGAAAATCAGTACGGGTTTTTCGCGCTGAAGTACCATATTGCTGCTGAATATGGCCGCTGTTTTAAATTTGCTCATTGGAATTTGCCCTTTCTTATTTTTATATTAACGGCATCAATACCGCCTGATGCTTTGAATTATTGTGGTAATCAATAAACAAAGCGTATTCCATCCTAAAATCATACTCGGTGAAATAAGCCAGCCGTTTCCTGTAAACGCTGCCGCAAGCGCCGCTAAAATACCTATAAATGCACCTCCCAGCATTACGTACATACCAAGGTTAACATCGTTTACAAGCTTTTTCGCCGCCAATATGGCTCCTGCAAAGCCGCTGAATGTGCCGTTGCAGCTCACCGCTCCGCTTCCCCTTGAAGTATAGCGGGTGTATTCATGATAAAGCTCATGCATACTGTACGGCAGTATTTTAATCTTTTCGGGGGGGATATCGAACACCTCAGCCAGTTTTTCCACGGTTATTATTGAGTCTGTGGTTTTTACCACCAACGAAACCCCCTCCGCCGCAAGCTGCTTTAAGCAAGCCGCTATATTAGGATTGGGTTTAAGCTCCACAAAGAACATAATCACTACCTCGCCCGCTACGGAAAGGTAAATAATTTCGGTATTGTCGTTAGCGTACTTTCTGACTTTTTTCATATCAGGCAGCTTGATGTCGTGATGCTTCATCTGTTCGCGGCTTCCCATTATCATGCGCTTATTGCCGAACCAGCCCAATATACCCAGATTATCCTCGTAAACACAGTTTTCAACCTTTACCAGAATATCATCTTTATCGTTTATCATGTCCTTAAACATATTGGACATTGCGGAATTACTTTTTATAGCCAGACTTGCCGCTAAAATTATCGCCTGATCCAACGCAATATTGTTTATTGAGTTAGGCTGCTTACAGTGCTTTATATTTGAGTATGTTATTGTACCGCCGGGAAAAAGAATGGAGGCGTCCACCATAAGCGAATTGGTTTCTGCAAAATATTCCGCCGATTCATATCCCAGTACAACGCTTTCCGACTTGGCAAGGCTTCTGCCCGCCCTTGTCAAAGGAACGTTAACCATAAACATCATGCCAAACGGGGCGGCCAGCGACATAACCGCCGTGAGCACCGTCAGCGCCCAATAAAGGTTGCCGTGAAGCCCCTCTCTTCCATAAGGAATAAAATAAGCCACAAGAGCTGCAGCTATGGAAATTCCCACGGCAATAGGCGCAGCCTTTACGCTTAATCTGTCCGCCTTATCCTCACAGTAACTGCTTTTAAGAAAATCGGTAAGAAGCTCGGTCTTTCTCATGGCCGCCAGATAAGGAAATTCGCCCGCAACGCCCTTAGTAAGCATAGACGCCGCGTCGCTTTCCACCATTATTGCCGAGTATTTGGCGGTATCTCCCGATATAAACCTGAAATTTCGCTTTGCCCGCGTCACCATCATAAGCTTTCCCAGAGTATTAAACATAAGTCCGGCTATCGCCACCGGAATATATATGTAAGATCGGCTTAATATTATATCATCGGAGCGGACAATATTTACGGCTGTAGCCACAATTGCGGTCAATGCGGTAACGGCGCAGACGCTGTCACAGTCCGCCTTCATTTTAAACAGCTTCACAATGCCGTTATACAGCACCGAGGAACACAGCGCCGCCGAAATAACGCCGGCAATAAGGTTATAGAACAAAAATCCCTGTGCGTTTGCGCGCCTGTCGAGAAAAGTTACATCAAATCCGAAAAAATCGAATATCATCCCATTATTCAGATCGCCCATCAAAGAAACAAAGAACATAAACAAGGTAAGAGCAAAAAGAATAAAAAACCGTATTTTAATAACCCTGTGCGACTCACAAAGATCTGACCAGATCTGACCGGTTGAATCGTAGCTCTCGAAGTCCTCCCTTTCCTCTTCCTCGTCTTCCCTATCGCTTTCAATCACGAAGTCACGAAGCTTTCTTCTTGATTTCTCCTTTATTATATCGGTTTCAGGAATAACACCCGTTGCCATTATGACTCTCCCGTCGTCAAGATTAAGACCGCTTGTGGGAAGCTTAAGGGCGTTTTCCGAAGTGCCGTCGGAAAGACCCATAGTGCGTTTTTTGACTTCCTCTTCCGCCTTTTTTCGGGAAAGGGCAAGATTCAGCTTTTCCAGAAGAGCGTCATTGCTTCTTCTCTCTTTTTCCGACATTTTATGGGCAGACTGTTTTTTCTCCGCTTCGGCTTTTGCTTTTTCTTTTTGTGGAATATACTTTTTTACGGGCGCTGTGGTTTCTATGGTTTCCGCTTCATATAAGGGCTTTTTCTCCGACATGAACATTTGTTCGTTGGTGGCTGCGGCAGGGTCATACACGGGCTTTTCGGCGGACATAACATTGGGCTGCTCACCGCCGTATAACCTTACCCCATCGTCCGCCAACTTTACCCTTTCCTTGTGGGAAGCCTCTGCCAGCTGCTTAAGATCGTCTCCGGCTATACCTAAGGTGTCGCCGCCCATTACGGCGCTTAAATCGGCGGCTTTACTTTTTACCTCATAAGGATTTATGGCGTCGATAAGCTCGTCAGGATTTTCAAAATTTTCCTCCGCTTTAAGGGTAGTTTCAATCAGCTTGCGCTGTTCGGTGTTAAATTCACGCTTTACAAATCTGGGTTTTGCCGCTTCGGTTTTTTGTTCTGCGTAATCTTGCCCGTTTTTTTCGGAAAGCGCCGCTTTAGGAAATTTTATTGGAGGAATCGGCTTTTCCAAAGGTTTTTCCTTTTTAACGGCTTTTTGTTTCAGCTCCTCGCTGTTAATTATTGCAGTTACGCTGTAATCTTCATTTTTCGGTTTTTGAGGCTGTTTTTTTTCCGCAGAAGCGGCGCTTCTTGCTGGAACGGCTCCCGACTGCTGCGCTGTCTTAGCCGGTTTTTGCGTCTCAGCTTTTTTTACGCGTTCAGACGACTTAAGCTCTTCCGAATTTATAATTGAGGTGACGCTGTAATCGTTTTTATTGATTTTTTTATCCGATCCTGCCGTTCCCCTGCTGACCTTCGCCGAAGTTCCTTCGCCCGACTTTTTTGCGTCTATTTCGGCTAAAATATCATCAAGTGAAAAGTTATTTGGCATATTTTCTCCTTCCTTTCCGCTCAGCTGTACGGCATATGTAATAATAACTATTTTATAAATACCATACCGCTTTAGCGGCATGGTAAGGAATCAAAGCTCCCTCGGTTATTGTATTAAGCTTAAATAACCACCGCATGCGGCGGCGCTTCGGCGAAGCCGAAGTATTTGGATTGTGGATTTTATACGCAATCCAAATGGATATTAGTATAATACTATGGGATATCTGAAAAGCCGCAATCAGCACAATTTCTACTAACTGCGGACGCTTTCTGTATCAAAAATGCTCGGAATACCTCGGTATTCCTCCGCTTTTTTCCTTGGAACCGCCGCGCATTAAGTTAAATTGTACAAGATTGCTTTGTTTTCATATACGACCAAATTCCAATCTAAAATACAGTCAATGTCTGTATTTTAAATTGGAAGCAGTATTAACTAATGCATAAACATAATATTATTTTTTACAGCAAAAAAAGAAAAATCGGCAACGCCGCAGTTCTTTCCTATTTTCTCCTGTATTTTACCGCTTCATATATCAGTATCCCCGCGCTTACCGAAGCGTTAAGAGAGTTAACGTGTCCAAACATATCTATTGAAATCACCTGATCGCATTTTTCTCTTACCAACCGGCTCAGTCCATACCCTTCGGAGCCTATCACAAGGCAGCATCCGCCGTCTAATTTTGCCTTGTAAAACGGAGTGCCGTCCGCTTCTGCGCCGTATACCCAGATGTTATGTTCCTTAAGTTCTTCCAAAACGGCGGCGAGACTGTTGACTCTCGCTACCTTTATCCAACTGGCCGCTCCTGCGGAGGTCTTGTATACGGTGGAAGTAAGAGACGCGCTTCTTCTTTTAGTAATAATCACTCCGTCGGCGCCTGCCGCCTCGGCGGTTCTTATAATAGCGCCGAGATTGTGAGGATCCTGAATTCCGTCAGCGGCAATTATAAAAGGCGGAAGTCCCTTTTCTTCCGATACGGAAAGAATTTCGTCAACGGTAGAATAACTCGCTGCCGCGATCACCGCTGCCACTCCGCCGTGTTTCGCGCCGGGAGCGGCAAGAGCGGCAAGCTTTTCTTCACCTGCCTCTTTTATAACTGCGCCTTTTTCTTTGGCTAAAGCAATAATTTTCCCCATTCCTCCCGCCGAGCGGGAAACATAAACCGCGTCAATTTCGGAATCTGAGCGAAGGGCTTCGATCACCGCGTTTTTTCCGTATATTATCTGTGACTCTTCTTTCTGAATTTCTTCCATAAAAAAGTTACCTTCCCTTATGCCCTCTTAATCCCGGATGCTCCGACGGCCGCTTTGGCGCGGTGCGGTTAAGGGCCGCGGACTTCTTTTCAAATCCGTGCCTTGCACCGCCTTTTACCATATCCTTAAGCTTTTCGTCATTGACCGTAATGCCTAAGACACAGGTATTGTAAAACTTAACATATTCGGTAAGGGTCTTTTGCCAGCTTACGTCAGCGAGTACCAGAAGCGGAACCTCAGCGGTTACGGGATCGCTTCTCAAAGTGTTATAGAGAGGATAAAACCCTTCGGTGTCTTCTCCGCAGTAATAAACCACTATGCGGGCGGGCTTTGAAGATTTAAGGTTTTCCATTGCCGCGTTTATGTTGGTTGTGGCGCTGGCGTTATATTCGCTGTAACAGAAGTGCCGCCATGCCACGTTTATATTTTCAAGACTGCTGCTTACCAGCAATACATCTGTCATAATTTTTCCCTTTCTTTTCATGGAGCTTACGGTCGCGGTATTGTGTCCTTGCTCCGTAATCAAAGCTTCACCGGGTTAAATTTTATTTTTATTTATAGTATCTTACACAGTTTTTGCCCGCGTCCAGTGAAAGCCCCATCGCCTTATTAGCGTAAACGTAAGTATCAACCGCGGAAAAGTCATACATATCGCTTTCCGCCGCGCCGGCGCAAATAAATATGGGAGGCTGATCCGCTGCGGCGCACATCGTATCAATAAGCCCGTTTAAGTACTTTTCGTTTTCCGCTCTCGGCTGATCCGAAGGAAAGAAGCCCAATATCATAGTGCCGTTTATTGCCAGAATACCTTCTTTAAACTTGGATTTAAGCGCATATGAAGCCATCTGAAGCTGAAGCCTCGTGGGAGGATTTGCGGCAAAGCTGTAAGCGTCAAGAGACATGCAAAAAAGCGTGCCCTTAACTCTTTTCTTCATCAGCTTTTCCATCTTATAATCAAACCAGCCCTTTTTGAACAGTCCTGTCAGCTCGTCAACCCTGCCCGCGCCTATATAAATATCATCATCTATTTTCAGACAAAACTCGGCGGGATCAAAAGGAAGCTCTATTTCATCAACCGCCTTTACTTTCAGCAGCTCTTTGGGCTTTACACTCAAATTTCTCCCCATAAAAACCAAAGGAGGGCAAATATTCTTTTTTTGAAGCGACTTAAGCGCCGAGATAGCTTTTCCGCTGTCCAGCGCCACCAGAGCCAAATCTGGTTTATGCTCGTTCACCGCTATTTCAGCGTCTATTTTATCCGAAGCCCTTTTTACCTCAAATTCTCCTCCGTCCGCCTCAAGTACTTCTCTGATCAGCACTTCAACCTTAGGCGTTTCGTCAAGAATCAGCAGTCTGTGAAGCATATTTACCTCCTTCGCCCTATATGCGGTCCAAAGCGGAATCGGGCATTCCGCTTTATAATCAAAGCAAAGCCTTAATACTATTACTTTAAAATATAAATTTTTTCTATATTTTAAATTGCAAACAGTACAAAACAATCTTTGCGCATTATTATTTTAGTGATTCTTTAAATATTATAACACATTTTATAAATTTGTGCAATGATTTTTATTAACCTTTTATAAATTTTAACTTAAAAAAAATAATTTTGTTTTAAAAAAGCTAAAGTTTTTTGAAAAATTGCCGATAGAATATATGAAAACCCGAAAAGGCTGTTTGTATCAGCCGATTTGTTTTGCGGGAAACCGATCGTCCTTCCCGCTTTATAAACGGTTCGCATGGGGATTTCCCCCGCCGATTCGGGATGTAGGCGGAAGGAGCCGCCGAGTAAATTTAAGGGAAAGGATTGACCGATATGTATGGTGTACGCAATAACAGTGTGAACAACTTTCCCGCAGGCTACAACAACTACGGGAAAAACAACCCGGCCCAGAATCCGTCCGAGTCACACAATACTGCCGAAAAAAATTACGCGGGCAGAACGGATCAGATTTTATTTTCCGCGGTACAGCGCAAGGAAAGTGAAACTTACTCTAAGCTGAGCGATAAGGCTAAGTCGTATCTTGCCGATCTGCAGAAGAAGTATCCGGGCTATGCTTTCATGATCGCAGATTATGAAACCGACGAGGAAGCCGGTCGTATTTTATCAGAGGGCAGAGGCGAGATTAACGTTCTTATCACCCCCGATCTGGTGGAAAAAATGGCTTCCGACGAAGCCGTCAGAGCCAAGTACGAGGGTATCATCGACGGCGCGGCCGACCAATTTGCCGAAATCAAAGATAAGCTGACCGAGGGCGGAAAGGCCATAGTAGAACGTCTCGGAATAACTGTCAACGGTGACGGCACAACGAGCATGTATGCCTTTTTAAAGCAGGGTATAACCGGCGAGGACGGCAGCAGAACCGTCAAGAGTTCTCTCGTCGGCGAATTTACCGACATGCTTAACGCTCTTGCCGAGGCAAGGGAAAAAATGTTGGAGGAAAATAAGGACGATCCCGAAAAGCCGATTGATAAAGAGGAGGAAAAGAAGAAATCCGTACTTCCTCCCAAAAGCTTTGAAAAGTACAGAAAGGAACCCAACCCCTACTCAACAGAGGAGGATTACGGCGACCTTCCTCCCGAAAGCTTTGAAAAATATCGCAGGAAGGATAACCCTTACTCAACTGAAGAAGACTACGGCACACTGCCGCCCGAAAGCTTCAAAAAGTATGAGGAAACTGCCGCTGAAGTTAATACCGAGGCTTCCGAGGTACAGATGAATTTCAGCATTTGATTTTATCGGCTTTAAGACCATGGCCTGCCAAACGGCAAGTCATGGTCTTTTTGGGTTAATTATACTGTTTTTAAATTGTTTATATCAGTATAAATTTGAATAATATTATAATAAACATCATAACAAGTTATATATACTATTTTTTAGCCAATATATTTATATTTTGCTTAATTGATTAGCGTATTAATATTATTTAGATTATACAGACTTTAATACTATTTTTGATTTGTATATAAGCGCTGCCAATTATAATCGAATACACTATAAACTTTCGCGTTTTGACATCGGAAAGATAAAAACAGCCTCTCACAAAAAACTACCGTTGCAATTTTATTGATTTTGTGCTATACTAAAATTATAATAATTTTAGCATAATAATAAGTTAAACAAAAAGCTTTTACGCCATAGAGAAAGGTCATAAAAATGCCAAACACCGAAGCTCCGCTCAGATACCGACAACTTGACAGTGAAATTCAAAAACGCATAGAATACGACCGGGAAAACAACATTTCCAACCCCTATAAAGCCGATGATTCTAAAGCCCTTCGCCGAAACCCCAACCGTGATAAATCATCACTTCTCCGCCCTGCCTACATAAGAGATATTGACAAAATACTTCACCTCCCCTTGTACAACCGCTACAACGATAAAACGCAGGTTTTTTCTTTTTTCTGCAATGACGATATTACAAGGCGGGGCCTTCACGTTCAGTTGGTTTCAAGAATAGCGCGGAATATCGGAAGGCTTCTTGATCTTAACCTCGACCTTATCGAGGCCATAGCGTTAGCGCACGACATCGGGCACACTCCCTTCGGACATGCGGGGGAAAGATATTTAAGCGAGCTTTTTTACACTGAAACCGGCAGATATTTTAATCACAATGTTCACAGTACGAGAGTGCTTGACGTACTGTATCAAAGAAATATAAGCTTGCAGGTGCTGGACGGCGTACTTTGTCATAACGGAGAATTGGAACTTGGCGAATATCGGCCTTCACCCATAAAAGATTTTGAAGATCTGGATAATCGAGTGGAGGAATGTTGTACAACGGGAAGAAATGCTATTGAAAGACTTATTCCATGTACCCTTGAAGGCTGCGTTGTCAGAATAAGCGATATAATAGCCTATGTGGGAAAAGACAGACAGGACGCCGTTACCGCAAAAATAATTGACGAAAACACACCTTTTACCTCCAACATCATAGGAAGCAAAAACGCAGAGATGATAAACAACCTTGTTGTGGATATAGTTGATAACAGCTACGGAAAGGATTGTATACAAATGAGCAGGGAGGCGTTTGAGGATCTTAAAACCGCCAAAAGGGAAAATTATGAAAAGATATATCGGAACCCAATGGCAAACACCGCTTATGACGAAGTGATAAAACCGATGTTTAAAGAAATGTATTATAAGCTGTTGGAAGACGCGCGGGAAAAAAATGAGGATTCAATCATTTACAAGCACCATATCAATTATATAAAAGAAGGTATGAAGTATTATTCCGATTGTTTTGATTACGCGGAAGAAGAACCAAATCAGGCGGTGGTGGATTATATGGCAAGTATGACCGATGATTATTTTGTGGAATTATACAAGCAGCTGTTTCCGGACAGCGGGTATAAAATAGTGTATCACTCTTATTTCAGTTAAAAAAAGGGGCTATAAAAAGCCTCTTTTTTTAATGTTCCACGTGGAACGTTTTGTTTTTTATTTTGAAAATAGTATTCTTTTCGCGGATTACTGTAATTTTGTTAATCGCTAAAAACAGAAATAATATTATAACAGCGCTTTACTTCAAGGGGATTTTAACCAAATATTCAATACATTCCTCTGTCTGTTTTTTCTCCAAATCGCAGTGAATCCCCGCAGATTTCATTTCCTCGACCGTTTTGTTAAAATTGTTAATATACAACCCTATGACTCTATAAGGATCAGTTTTGCTAATAATTTTAGGTTTTGGACGCAGCTCCTCCTCATACTCCACTAACAGCCTTTCCACATACTTATCCGTCTGAGAGCTGTTCAATTGTCTGAGATAAATCTCCCTTACCGCCTGCTCACGCTTGCTTTCGGGCAGTCTTATAACGGCTCTTGCCTGCCGCTCATTTAAGCCGTATTTAAGAACCATTCTTTTGTCATTTTCGGACAGCCTTAAAAGTCTCAGCTTATTCGCCACAGTAGATTGGGCAATACCAAGCTTAGACGCCGCGTCCTCCTGAGTCAGACCGTAATGGTCTATAAGTCTCTTGATAGCCGCCGCTTCTTCAAGATAATTCAGGTCGGCGCGTTGTATATTTTCCAATATTGCCAGAATAGCGGACTGCTTGTCCTCCCGCTCCAATACAATACACGGTACGTGATCAAGATTTATAAGCTTAGCTGCCCTGAGCCGTCTCTCTCCCGCTATAAGCTGATACCCCGTGTCGGTCTTGCGAACGGTAAGCGGCTGAACTATCCCGTTTTGCTGAATACTTACAGCAAGCTGAGTAAGCGCGTAATCGTCAAAATATTCCCTCGGCTGAGCGGGATTAGGCTCAATCAGCGCTATGGGGATATTCAGCACATTATTTACTACACGTTCGGCTTGTTTTTGAAATATAGGCATAATTATTGTCCCCTTTTGCAATTGTAATATATCCGTTTTTTATAATACAATTATTACATATCCCAATTAAGTTTTCAAGCAGAAACTTTCGCGGGATTATAAGCGGATTCGACCAAAAAAACAAGCCTTCGTTCAATTGCAACCCGTTTCACTGCTCCCAAAAAAGAAAAATAACACAAAAAGACGAATTAAAAAGAAAACCGCCTTATTACTGTTTCCGATTAACCAAAGCATTTTACGGTTATCTGAAACAACATTAAAGCGGAATTTTAAGCAAAATCTATTATTATTTTACGAACAATAAAAGCCTCCTCCCGTCTCCATCGGGCAAATTATAAACTATCTCCTTATCAAAGCATAACTTAAGCTTACCGGCGGTTTTCTTTAAATCATCGTTTATTTCTTCTTTAGCACCCCTCATAGCCATAAACACTCCGCCTGCCTTTACCAAGGGTGCGGCGTATTTTAAAAGAGTGCCGATATCCGAAACGGCGCGGGCTGTTATCATATCGAACTTCCCCTTATACTTTGACGACCTGCCCAATTCCTCCGCCCGTCCGTGAATAACCTCATCGGCGCGAAGGCAAAGTTCGGGAAGAAGCAGATTAAGATAATCGGTCCTTTTTCGTCTTGCGTCAAGGAGCGTAAATTTCAGATCGGAACGATAAATCATCATTGGCACCGCCGGAAAACCCGCACCTGTGCCTATATCAAGGCATACAGCATTTTCCTTCAAGGAATAAAGCTTAAGCGGGAGCACCGAATCAAGAAGGTGTTTTTCAATTATTTCTTCCCTCTCAGTAATGGCGGTTAAATTTACCTTTTGATTATAGTCCGTAAGAAAATCAATCATGATTTCCATTTTTTTAAGCTGAATATCGCTAAGAGAAATATCGGCAAGCCCGAACTTTTCTTTTATATCGTTTGGCATTTATTAAAGTCCTTTCGGAATATTTTAAAAGACTAATGTTCCACGTGGAACATCGGCAGTATTGCTTTAAAAAAAGTTAAACATAAAACTTTAAGTAAAATAAAATCAATGGCGGCGAAATGAAGAAACAACATTTCAACCCGTCATTCACCGAGCAATAACAGCAAGACAGTAACATCCGCCGGATTTACACCGCTTATCCTGCTTGCCTGTCCTATATTCATCGGGCGATACTTGTTAAGCTTTTCCTGCGCTTCAAGTCTTAAGCCCTTAACGGTTTTATAGTCAATATCCGTTGGCAGTTTTTTCTCTTCAAGCTTTTTCATTTGTCGGACTTTTTCGTCCTGAGCGTCAATATATCCCTTATACTTTACCCTGATCTCGATTTTTGCAATAAGCGCATCGTTCAAGGAAGGAGCCGTTTCGTCAAAATCGACCAAAGTCTTATAATCCGTCTGGGGGCGCTTCAAAAGATCAATAAATCGCACACCGGTAGTAACAGGGGTTGTCCCCAAGGCTACAAGAGCAGCATTAAGCTCCGAGGTAGGATTCAAGGTGGTTTTGCTTATTCTGTTAATTTCATTTTCCACCTTTTCATTCATTTCCAAAAACAAAGCATACTTTTTTTCGCTAAGCAATCCAAACCTTCTGCCTGTTTCCGCCAATCTTTCGGGAGCATTGTCCTGTCTTAACAAAAGTCTGTACTCGCTTCGGCTGGTCATCATTCGGTAAGGTTCAATACAGCCCTTTGTTACCAGATCGTCTATAAGGGTACCGATATAAGAAGAGCTACGGTCAAGCACAAGCATTTCCCTGTTATGGCAATAGCAGGAAGCGTTTATTCCCGCAACAAGCCCCTGCGCCGCCGCTTCCTCATAGCCGCTGGTACCGTTAAACTGCCCTGCGCCGAACAATCCTTTTATCTTCTTGAATTCAAGAGTAGCATACAATTCCAGCGGGTCGACACAGTCATATTCAATGGCATAGGCGGGACGCATTATTTCAACATTTTCAAGACCCTTTATAGTACGTAAAAATTTTATCTGAACATCTTCGGGCAAACTGGAGGACAGACCCTGTAAATAACATTCGTCGGTGTCAAGCCCCATAGGCTCCACAAAAAGCTGGTGTCTTTCCTTATCCTTAAATCTCACAATTTTATCTTCTATACTGGGACAGTAACGGGGGCCAACGCCCTCTATCCTTCCCGCATACAAGGGGGAACGGTCAAGATTATCCAGAATGATTTTGTGGGTTTCCTCATTGGTATAAGTTACATAACATTTAACCTTGTTTTCCAGCGGCAGTTGGTTGTCAAAGCAAAAAGGGACTATAGGCTCATCGCCGTTCTGAACCTCCATAAGGTCAAAATTTATGCTTCTCTTATGGACGCGGGCAGGCGTTCCCGTCTTAAAACGCCGAAGAGCTATTCCCTTTTCCTCAAGATCTTTTGTCAGTTCCAAAGCGGGAAGCACATTATCGGGGCCGCTCTGATAATTAAGCTCACCGATATGTATTCTGCCGCCCAGATAAGTTCCTGTGGCAATAACGGCGGCTTTTACATTATAAACGGTGCCGAGTGAGGATCGTACAGCGGTAATTTTTCCCTCTTCGGTAACAATACCTGCAATTTCCGCCTGTTTTATCTGTAAATTCTCCTGGGCTTCAAGAACCTGCTTCATATAAGTATGGTATTTTATACGGTCGCTTTGAACACGCAAAGCGTGAACGGCAGGTCCTTTTCCGCGGTTAAGCATACGGGACTGAATAAAGGTAGCGTCCGCCGCTCTTCCCATTTCTCCGCCCAAAGCGTCGATCTCACACACAAGCTGCCCTTTTGCGGAGCCGCCTATACAAGGGTTACAAGGCATATTGGCAATAGCGTCTAAGGACAATGTAAATAAAACCGTTCTGTTCCCTGTTCTGGCGGAAGCAAGAGCGGCTTCCACTCCCGCGTGTCCAGCGCCTATCACCGCCACGTCAAAATCATTGTTATATATTTTAATAGTATCGTTCATTTTAGTTTTATCCTTAATCAATATTTCGGCTCCTCGTTCACTTCGGTAAGCTCACGTATAACCCTGCACGGATTACCCGCCGCCAATGAACTGGCGGGTATGCTTCTTGTAACAACGCTTCCCGCGCCTATTACACAGTTATCTCCGATAGTGACACCGCCGCATATAACCACATTTCCCGCTATCCAGCAATTATTGCCTATCGTTATGGGTTTCCCGTATTCAAGATCATATCCCGATCCGTCCTCTCTTAACCTCGGCGCCCTTTCGGCGGGATTAAGAAAATGCATAGCGGTGTAAAGGGAGCAATTCGGACCGAAGAAAACATTGTCTCCGATGGTTATCGGACAGGTATCAAGAACGGTAAAGTTAAAATTAGCAAAAAAGCCCTTGCCTACTCTGGTAAATATACCGTAATCAAATTGAACGGGAGATTGTAAGAAGGTTCCCTCTCCGCGGTTGGGCAAAAGAACGTTGAGGATATCCTCCCGCTGCTTCATATCGGTATCAGAGGTCAAATTGTACTGTTGGGACAGACGGTGAGCACGAATCCTGAGTTGGGTAAGCTCTTTGTCTGTCGGGTCGTAAATCTCGCCTTTCAGCATTTTTTCTTTCTCAGTCGGCATTTAAGATGTTCCTTTCGTATATAAATTAAAAAAACACGGCGAAGCCGCAATGTCTTTTTCAGTAATAAGCGGTTTTATGAAGCAAAATTTCGGAGAAAGTCCGAAAAGCATTTGCGTAAAGACGGGTGCGAAGCAACAGTCTCTTGGGCTTATCCTTTTTTGCACTGCAAAAAGGAAGCAGGGTTCGGGGCAAAGTCTGATGCTACAATAAACAGTAAAAAACTATCTATAAATTTTTCGCGTAACAGCACACAAAGAAGCAAGCGTAAGCACCGCTTCGGACATAAACCTACCTGTTTGCTTTTTAACGGCAATTATTGAAATTTATATACTCCGCAATATTTATTACTGCGCCCCCTCACCGCTCTGCCATTCTGACAGTCTGTCCCGTTCCGCTCCGCTGTTTTCCGTTGTAATAGCATACGCACATGTCCGACATAACAACAAGCCATTTTTCATGCAGCCGTTAAAATAATGTTCAGAGCATACTCTGACCGTATCCGCGCCGACAGCGGCCGCCGATACTCGTTTTTTTGTTTTCGCTCCATTTATCGGTCTGCTCTTCAACAGGGCAAGGCAAAACTATATGCAATTTGATATGCGAAAAATGCTCGCGAAGGTCAATAACCGAACTCTCGCAAAGCATATCCCACCCAACAGCTCCACCGGCATAAAAATCTGTTGCTCCCTCTTCAATCAGCGTCACAAGCTGTTTTGTGAGAGCTGCTTTCAGCTCAATCGTTTCCTTGACATTTCTATGCCCCGTAAAACATACGGCTTTGCATTTGCGTATCTCAACTAATCTCTCCATTATAACCGACTATAGTATGTGTTTATTATATCATAGTCGGTTATAAATTTCAACCATAGAAGTTATAATATACTCAATGGGATAGGAGTGATAATCTTGAACAGCCCGAATACTTTTTATATTGAAATGGGAAAACGCATTGTTGCCCGCCGAAAGCAGCTCAAAATATCACAAGAGGAACTGGCGGAGCAGACGGGACTGTCCACGCAGGCGGTTTCAACAGCCGAGCGCGGCACAAAGGCTTTGCGTCCCGAAAATCTTCTGAAAATCAGCCGTGCTCTCGGAGTAAGCGCCGATTATCTTCTTTCAGGTGAAACAACCGAATATAACTTAAGTTTTTTCACTGTCGCGGAAAAGCTGAAAACGCTCTCAGACGAACAGGTTAAAGCTGTCCTCGCCTTGATTGATGTTATAAAAATATAGGGAATTTTTTATAATAAACGGCAAACTTATCGTTTACTTGTAAATCAGACTGTATATCTAATAATACCACTTTTAACTCACACAGTCAAGAAAAAAATAAAAAGCGGGCGCAGCCAAAGCCACACCCGCCGCACGACATTGCTTAAAATCTCCACCCTTCCTTTTCAAGCCTGTCAAAAAGTCCTTTTCTCATTCTGAACAAACTGCTCTTCACCTTACTTTCGCTTACCCCAAGAGAAAAAGCAATCGCCTTTATACTGTCGCAAAAATAATACCTCATCACAAACATGATCCTCGCTTCCCTTTCCCGCTCCCTTAAATACCCCCCTATAACCTCAGTCAAAGAAATCAGCTCGGCTTTCTCCTCGGGATCACTGTCAAAACAGCGGGAAGGAACACATTCCTCCAACTCATCAAGAGAAAGCTCATATTCCGAGCCGATCCTCCTGCCGCTGAAACGCTTGCGAAGACGGTCAACGGAAAGCTCCCTTGTAATTTTTCCCAAAAAATATTTAAGGGTCGGCGGATCGTGAGGCGGAATAGCGTTCCACGCCTTAAAATAAGTATCGTTCACACACTCGGAGCTGTCCTCACGGCTTTTAAGTATATTCATCGCGGTCACAAAAAGATAAGCCGAATATTTCGCGTCCGTTTCCCTGATCGCTTCTTCGTCACGCGCAAAAAATAATTCCACGATTTTTCTGTCTTCCATAAAGTGTAATTTCCTTTCCACCAATTGCTATCAAAAGATAGGCACGTCTGTGCTCTTAGCGAAAACAGTATAAATTCAATTAAGATCATTTACCGTTCCCGCAAACAATACCCCGTTTCCGGAGGTAATCACAAAAGCAAAGGGTCTGTCCAAAACAAAATCCATCTCATCTTCCAAAAGTCCGGTGGCATTCATTTGTAAAGCAGTAAAAGCGGCGGCGGTACAGCCTTCTTCGTCTACGGTTACACGTGCGGCATGCTGTACCTTGTCCACCCAAATACCTCTGTACTCTTCAGCGCAAAGAGGGGAAAAATCAGCAGTTTCCGCTTCAAAAATATCATTTACCCCAAGCTCCCTCAATCCTTTAATAAGATCCATATCCGAAGATACATCAAACTTCGGGATTGATACATTCACTTGTATATACTTCTTATTTTCCCAATCGGACGCACCGCTTATCATATTAACATATTCACCGTACCTCAGAACTTCGTCAACGGTTTTTCCCTCGTCGGGCAGAACAAACCACATATTACAGCCGCCGCTAAAAGATAAACACACGGAAGTATAGCCTTCCCCGAAATAACACATTACGGTTTCGCCGTTCATAAATTCCTCTTCACTTTCACCGTTTAAGCCGTGAAAGATTCTGCGGTCATTTTTATCGGGATCAAACTCATTTTCCCATCTCGCATTAAAATATAAAGTGGAACACAACAGCATAATCGTTTCGGGATCAACAACAAAATCATCGGCAGCTTCCTTTAAAAGT
>CANDLP010000004.1 GCA_947385505.1 uncultured Clostridia bacterium | reverse complement strand
GGCATGGCATTTAAAAAATAGTTTATCTATTTTTTAAATGGTTATTAGTATTATTATGATAACACAATTCGGCGCGGTACTCCATAGCATATTTGTTGAGGAAAAGGTAAACTAAAGCGAGAATTGCCTATAGCAATCCTATAAAATAATAAAAAAGCGGCGCAGCCGCGAATTGTCTTTTTCGGCCGCGCCGCCTGTTTATTTTTAAAAAATCAGGCGCAGGTTTCAAACTGTGCCATGTCTCTGCCTTCCGTAAAGCTGAACTTAGCGTATTCACCCAACGCTTTTTCAAAGAAACCTTCGTTCTTTTTCGCGCTCTCTTCTTCCTTGCCGTCCACAGCGCGGTTGGCATCGCCCAGAGCTTTTGCGTCATCTTCGGTAAGTCCGTTTGCCTCACTCTTCAGCTTTGCGGCTTCAGCAAGCTTGGACTCCACAGGAGCACCCGCGCTGATTTCCCAGGTTTCGGCAAAAATTACCGAGCCGTACTCCGCCTCGATGTGTTCAATACCTTGTCTGTCCCATGCCTCAAGCTGTTCGTACGTTACAGGGCCGGAAGGGGAATCTTCGCCGTTTTCGCCCGTTCCCACAGTTTTCCCGTAAAGCTTGGCAGCACAGCCTTCGGGGACAACTTTCTGCATAAGCTTGGTATCCGCAGCGGCTTCTCTTTCGAGAATACCGGCTCTGCCCCTTTTACTCTTGGCTGCGCTTTGATGTATTTTGGCCAGATCAACCGAGTTGAAGGCGCTTACTGCCGAGTTAAGAGCCTCGTCTTTAACAAACGTGTCAGACCTTGACGGTTTGGATGTTTGGGGCTTAGATGAAGAGCGTTTGGTTTCCTCCGCACCGGAGGGATCATTTCCGTATTTTTCCCGCTCAGCTTCGAGTTTTTCCTGACGCGCTTCCGCACGGCGCTGATTAAGCTGCTGTTCAAGAGCGGTCATCTGCTCTTGAAAACTCTGCTTGAGAGCGGCCTTGGTTTTTTCGTCCATCTCCTCGTTTTCGCCGATCTCCTGAATTTTTTCTCTCAGTGCATTTATCTGGCTTTGGAGATTTTTTACCTTTGAATCCTCTTTCTCATTTTGCTGCTGTCTGGAAAGCATTATATCATTGGATTTTTCCTTGTTTTTGTCAATACCGGACAGACGTGAGGAAGAAAAACCGAAGGACGAAGTTCCGTTTATCTGCATGATCATTGTTTGTACCTCCTTTCACGCATATTTGCATACTGTTTTCAAATAATCCGTATTTTTTCGTTTTTTTACGTTTATTTATTTGAAAAGAATATTATATCAATCCCATTTTAAACTGACGTAATATCCACAGTTCAAAATGGGATTAGTATTACATATATTATATCGGCATATAATTAAAAAACTTTAGGAAAATAGACAATTTTTTTGAAAAACGGATGGCGTCAGCTTTCCAGTCTCCAATCAACAGGCTCCACTCCGTTTTCTTCCAGAAACTTATCCGCCTTTGAAAAGTGCCTGCAGCCGAAAAATCCGTTATATGCCGAAAGAGGACTTGGGTGTGCGGCTGTCAGTATCAGGTGACGGGGATTGTTGATTATTTTGGTTTTCTCCCTTGCATTAGCGCCCCAGAGAAGGTACACAACAGGCTCGGTTTTTTTGTTTACACACTGTATTATTCTGTCTGTAAGCATTTCCCAGCCCTTTCCCCTATGGCTGTTTGCCTGCCCCCTGCGAACCGTAAGCGCGTTGTTCAGAAGCAGTACGCCCTGCTTTGCCCATTGTGTAAGCTCTCCGTGGGAACAGGGAGGGATTCCGAGATCAGCCTCCAGCTCGGCATAGATATTTTTAAGGGAAGGCGGTATGGGACAGCCCTTTTTTACCGAAAATGCCAATCCATGAGCCTGATTAGGCTCATGGTACGGATCCTGCCCGATAATCACTGCCTTTATATTGTCGTAATCGGCGTATTTAAGCGAGTTAAATATATCATTCATAGGCGGATAAACAGTGTACTGACCGTATTCCCGCTTTAAAAATTCCCTTAAATTCAGATAGTAGTCTTTTTTAAACTCGTCTGCTAAAATCTCGTCCCATCTGTTGCCTATATTTACCATTTTTATGTTCCGCCTTTCTTTTTTTAGTATAAATAGTAATACTATAGCAATCCAATTAAAAAATAAACATTTGATTATAAAAAGCCCATTACTGCATTATTACGTTTTTGTATTCGGGGCTTTGCCCCAGACCTCACTTCCTTTTTGGTGTCCAAAAAGGAAGCGAAAAAGACAGGTGCGGCTTCGCCGCTATTTATTCTTTTTTTGGATTGCTATAATAACCATTTAAAAAATAGTTTATCTATTTTTTAAATGCCATGCCGCAAAAGCGGCATGGTGAGGGAGCAAAGCTCCCTCAGTTATTGTATTGAACTTAAATAACCACCGCCTTCGGCGGTACTTCGGCTTCGCCAAAGTATTTGAATTGTGGATTTTATCCACAATTCAAATGGTTATTAGTATAAGAATAAGAACGATCAGGTAAAACGCTGCCGTTTCTCATATTCATCCCGCGTTTTTTCTCGCCTAAATAAAGTCCGCTTACCGCTCCAAGAGCAACAGACAAAAACAGTATTACTATTATGCATACCACTACCGCCGATAAAGAACACACACGCTTTTCTTTTTGCAGCTTGGATTTCTTTTGTTTTTTGGGAGCATTGGACGTGTTAGGCACGTTAGGAGCATTGGGAACATTGGGAACGGTGGAAGCATCAGATGAATTTGACGCGGCTTTAAATTCAAAATCCGCTTTTTTTCCCAAACCCTCTTCTTGAACTGAAGTGAAAGGAGTACAGTCTGTTCCGGCGCCGTTTGTCACTTCTTCGGATCCGCTCTCGGTATCTTTAATAACGTTGTCTGCGGCAGGCGGCGTAATGCGGGAGAAATCAGATCGGGGCGCTTCGGTAACAGCTTTCCGATCGCCGCCGAAAGTCGCTGTCGAAATATCGGGGACGTTGGTAACGGCGGTAGGATCGGGAAAATCGGCGGAATTTTCACGTTCCGCGGATTCGGCATTGGTTCCGTTTTTTTCCTCGGTTTCCTCATTAAGCTTATTCGGCTCTGTAATAACGTGTTCAGTTTCAGTGGAATAAAACGGGGGGTTTACTTCAAAATTCGGGTTAGGCGTTCCACAGATACCGCAGAAGCGGTCAGTGTCATTGTATTCCACCCCGCAGGTTTTACATTTCATTTTTATGACCATTCCTTTCTTTTTTAGCAAGCGCTTGGGCCGTATCTGAAAACAAAGCAGTTTTGTACAATTTCGCTAAATGCGCGGCATTTTTGACGCAGAAAGCGTCCGCAGTTAGTAGAAATTATGTTAATTGCAACTTTTCAGACAGCCCATAGTTTAATTGATACATTTGATATAGTAATAACGTGCGCCGGTATACGGATAATCAAACAGCTTGAACACTTGTTCATATCCATGCTTTATATAAAACTCCGGCGCTTGAAAATCAAATGTGTCCACAAATATATATTTTGCACCATGCAGCACGGCTTCTTTTTCTGCCGTTTCCAGAAGCGTGCTGCCAAACCCCTGCCCCCTCAGTTCTTCGCTTACCCACAGATATTCAATACATAACCAGTTTCCAAACACTTCACCGGTCAAACCGGCTTTCTTTTCTCCGTTTGCTTTTTCGTAAAACACACCGAGAGGTATACTTTTGGACGCTTCTCTTTTTGAGCAGTTATATTCCTTTAATTTTCCGTGGATTTCCTCTACGTCCTGTTGACTGGCATTGTCGGTAATTCTAAGCTGCACTTGTGTTTTCCTCCGCAATTTCCGGTTTATATTACTGTGGGCTATCTGAAAAAATCGCAATCAGCACAATTTCTGTTAAATGTAAACGCTTTCTGCGTCAAAAATGCTCGGAATACCTCGGTATCCCTCCGCTTTTTTCCTTGAAATCGCCACGCATCCAGCGGAATTGTACAAAATTGCTTTGTTTTCAGACACGCCCTAATATATCAGGGCAGTTTTTATTGTATTGATTTCCGCTTGCAGATCATTTGTAAATCGGCAGATATGATAACCGTCGCATACCGCATGATGAACCTGAACGGCAAGCGGCAAATAAAATTTACCGGCTTCCTCATAGTATTTTCCCATAGTAAAAATCGGCAGCAGATACTTAAAGCCGTTTATATTCAGGTTAAAGCCTTCAAATGTTTCCCAGGGTATCATGGAAACCGTAAAGCTGTTCAAAGGAACATCAGGTTTGGCATAAAATCCTTCAACGTCTCCGAATTTCAGAATATCGTTTCTGTAATTTTCGCAGAAAACATTGTAATCGTCGGAATATTCCGTCCACAGGTTTGAAAAAGTTTCAGTTTCCCGATGAAATACCGTATAGCACGGATTCATAGAAGAAAATAGAATAAGTTCCCCGTCATCACGAAGATACATTCTGAACTGTTCATATTTATTTGCCGTTTTCGTCAAAAGGTACAGCATCGTCGGATACAGCTTCAGTTTCTTCAATTTAATGCCGGTGATGTCAAGCTTTATCGTCATGCTGTATGTGCAGGGAGCTTCGGAAAGATAGTGTTCAAAATACTCCCGGCGTTTCCATGTCTTTTTGTTTATAATTTGTATAGTCCAATATTTTTCCTCCGAAAATGCCGATTTATCCTTCCGATAGACAAGGGAGCGTCTCATTTTTTAAAAACCGTATCCTTAAGCTCCACTCTCGCGTAATCAAACAAATACTGCTGTGCTATCCCCGCATATTCCCCCACACATTCGGGCAGTCCGTCGGGGTAATAATAAGCGTTGACTCTTTTTATCCACACGTCTTTCGGCACCGCCGAAGTGTGGTACAGCCCGAACAGCAGCACACAATCCGCCACCTTGTCTCCTACGCCCTTGATTTTTTTTAACTCTTCTCTCGCCTCGTCATCGCTCATAAGCCGTATTTTTTCCAAATCTATTTCTCCGCCCGCAACCTTATCGGCGGCGTCGATTATGTATTTTGCTCTGAATCCCGCCCTCAGCTCCGACAGATCCTCTTCCTTAAGTCCCGCCAGCGCTTCGGCCTTTGGAAACGCATAACCCGCGTTGATCTTTTCGCCGAACCCGCAGCAAAGCCGGTCTATTATTCCCGTGATTCTCTTTATATTGTTGTTCTGTGAAATTATAAAGCTTATCAGGGTTTCAAAGGGCTGCTGTTTAAGCACTCTTATTTTTCTTCCATTACACGCCGCTTTCAGAGTCTCGTCCTTTCCAAAGCCGTCCAAAAGTGCGGAATAGTCCAAAGTAATGTCAAAATATTCTTCCCAAAATTCTTTGTCCTTTTCGGGGCAATCCACGGATATGCCGTAGTCTCTTTGAGCCAGCTTCACATATTTGTCCCCCGCGAAACCGTCATATTCTCCTTCACCCAATTCTCTGAAGCGAAAGCACTGTCCGCAGAATAATGTTTGTTTTAAATCAAGACAATCGCATTTTATTTCAAATATCATAAAAAATTTTGCCCTTCCTCTTGATATTTTACTAATATTATAATACAATATTAGAGAAAACACAATATGCCGCATAAAATTTTTTGAAACAAATAAAAACGCCAATAGCTAACAAAATAATAAGGAGGAAGAAAAATGCGAGAAAGCATACTCACAATACCCGTAAACGACGTTTTCGGTCCACGCGAGGGCTGCCCCATATGCCGTATGAGAGACAGCATTGAGGAACACATCAGCGAATACATAATGGGCGCCGCCATGATGGAACCCGACGTAAGGATAGAAACCAACAAGCTGGGCTTCTGCAATACTCACTATAACCAGCTTTTACAGCAAAACAACCGTTTATCCTTAGCCCTTATGCTCAGCACCCATATGGCGGAAAAACAAAAGGAGATTTTTGAAGCCAAGCTTTCTTTTGGAAAGGGAAAAAAGGTGGAACAGCTGGGCTCTGCCTGTTTTGTATGCAGCAAGGTGAACTGGGGCGTAAGCCACACTCTTGAAACGGTATTCCAGATGTATATCAAGGATGAATCCTTCCGTAAACTGTTCTCAAATCAGGAATTTATCTGTATGCCCCATTATAAGCTGCTTTTAAGCAAGGGAGCCGAGAATATGAGCAAGGGCGATTTCGGCGGCTTTAAAAAAGCTTTGGACAAGCTGGTGAGCGATTATATGAAACAGCTCACCTCCGACGTTGAGGAATTCTGTCAAAGCTTCGATTACCGCAACGCGGGAAAGCTTCACAGCGAAGAAATGGAACACGTCCGCACTTCCGTACAGCGCGCCATCGAATTTCTCACCGGAAGAAAAGCGGTGGAAAAGTAACAGATGTCTTAAAACCTTAATCAAAGCAACAGTATTTTTACTGTCTGTGTCTGTGTTGAATTATTTACGCTTGTGTTTCTCGCTGTATTTTTGATTTGTTTTGTCTCTTTGATGACAAGGCTTGTTTTGCCGTACTCTTATGCCGATCCCATTTTTGAAAATTACATAATAACCAAAATTTAAATGGTTACTATTATAAGTATAAGAAAAAAGCGGAGAACCCAAAAACTCTCCGCTTATGAAATTAAAAATACGGCTGCTATTTTAATAAATAAAAAATAACATCATCATAAATTAAGCGACAGCCGTATTTGTTGACGTGAAATCATTCAATGACATTCGGCTTTCAGACTGCTCATATTATATAATCGAACAAAGTGTCAAAATAAAATTGCTGTAAGCCTATTGCAGCAGCATTTACTTTTTTGTGTTCCGTGCGAGAGAAAAAATACTGATTATAGTAATAGGTGCGGCCCGCTTTCGCCGTCCGTCTTGCTATACATAATTTGCTCTTGCCGCTCTGCGCCGTATTATTTTCTTGGATTGCTGTAATCCGAATGATGTGCCGTTAAGTACCAATCAACATATAAGAAATGCCGCATACGGGAGAGTGTATTGATCATTACTCGAAAAATCACAAACGGAGATTTGATTGGCAAGAGTGGAATTAAGCAGCATTTTTACCGCATTGGTTAACGCAAGCGCAAGATCCGTATCATTGTAATTTTCCGGCAGAAACACGGGGGCGCATACTTTAAGGACATTATAGAACACCGCTATATCAAAATAATTCCCCCATACTCCTTTTTTAGGATCATAAGAAAACAGCAGATTTACCAACAGATTTTCAATTATATATGTACGCTCGTTTTCTATAGCACGGAATCTTTCGCATAGTTTAAGATATTCGGATATACTGAAACGGTATTGATTCTCACCCTCGTCAAATGCCTCTTCGCATTTAAGCTGTTCAAATATGCGGGCAAACAGGCTTTTTGTGTGAGAAGAAACGTCCGGATCAACATTTACCCTTTCACGCATATTTAACAAAATTTGCAGTGCCTTACCGCTTGTCTCGCCTTCGGTTCGAGGAGGCTTAAGCGAATCAGCAATTTTTCCGCACAGCTCATTGTCGAGAAGCATAGCCGCAAGTCCGGGAATTTTATCCATTGTATCGTTGTTGATATATTCGTTTGCTTTCCTGCAAAAATAACCAAGTATAAGCAGTCTTTCGGGAATTGTAAAATTGCGGTTCTGTAAAATATCAATCTTTGCATTTAAAATATCCCAAAAATAAGGATATTCCTTAAGGGATTGATCAATATTGTAGCCTGAGGACACCCCTTTGTTTATGTAACTGTCATTTTTATCGTACTCTTCTTCAACTATTTCCAGCCCTTCCGGATGCTGCATAAGAAGCTCAACCACATGATAGCAGGTGACCATGCAGGATTCCAGAAGCGTATTATGCCCTATAAAAGAACGGTTTCGCGGAAAAATATTGCATGTAGCGCTTAACGCTTTTGCTCCCAACTCTTTTTGAATCATACACAGCGAATCATTTCCAAGAAGGGGACATTTTCCTTCTTTGGTAAGCTTAACTTCGGCATAAGAAAAATCGGAGCCTTCCTTTCTCCTTGTGAAAGCGCTGTCAAGTATCCCTCTGAGCTCAGGACTGCATTTCATTTTTTTGTAGTCAAGATATTCTCTTTTGGTAATAAATATATGCCACTCTTTACAACAGGTATCCTTGCATTCTGTGCCAACACATTGAAAATCATCATAATATTTGAATTTAACTACATTCATAAATATAAACTCCTTTTGGCGGTCATAAAAAATAGAAGATATATTTATTTTAGCACAGCTTTATAAAATAGTCAATACAAAAAATTCTCCGCTTTTACAGTATTTTTCTTAGGGAATTTACGAGTATTTTCTTATACCGATTCCTTTTGAATCGGCGTAATACCCGCAGGTTAAAAAAGAATTAGTATTATAGCAATTCAATAAAAAAATAAACATTTGATTATAAAAAGTCTATTATTAAATTATTACGTTTTGGTATTCGGGGCTTTGCCCCGGACCCCGCTTCCTTTTTGGTGTCCAAAAAGGAAGCGAAAAAGACAGGTGCGGCTTCGCCGCTATTTATTCTTTTTTTGGATTGCTATAAATAAAAGCGATACCGCAGTTAAAAAACGGTATCGCTTTATAAATCCGAAAACTATCAGAACATAAGCGCCACATCGGCTCCGTCTCTGAAAATTTCCCCGGTAATATTAAACTCGGTTATTTCCCCTTTAATTTGCTTTTCTGGTATCTCAAAGGCGCAGGGAACAGCGCTGCCCTGTTGGAAATAAATTACCGTATCGCCCGAATTCACGGCGTAGGACTGGTCGCCGTAAACCACCGAAGCGTTTCCGTTTTGCACGGCGGACTCAAGGGAATCGGTTATGTAAGTCAGCGGGGAATTTGAAAATTCATTGGCAAGGGATTCGGCGGAAAGATCAGCCAAACTTGCTTTTGCACCGTCTTTGCCGCGGGAGAAGGTTATGCCCTGCAGCTCGTAAGGCTCTGTAAGAGTTATGTCCCAGCTTCCCATTGCGGAACGGGTAAAAAGTGCGGAAAAATTTCCGGTGTCGCAGGATATGGAAGCGGAAAAGGTGAAAAGCTTATTAAGCTCGGGGGGCTTAGGAGATAAGAGATTTTGTCCTTCGCAGGCAGTCAGAGTCAATGCTCCGAGGGTCAGTGCGGCGGTAAAGAGTATGGTTTTTATTCGCATTTGGGTGATCCTCCTTAATCAAAAAAGACATTTGCGGCTTCGCCGCCTTTTTATATTATTTTACCAAGCGCGTCGGCTACCTCGCTTGCCAGCACAGCTGCCGCCGCTTGATTTTTTACCAGGAAATCTGCCGCCGCTCCGTGCAGATACGCGCCCAATACAGCCGCCTCAAACGCCTCCACTCCCTGCGCCGCAAGAGCTCCGATAATCCCCGTCAGCACATCTCCGCACCCTGCCTTTGCCAATGCGCTGTTTCCGGTAGTATTTACCATCACCCTGCCGTCCGGAGCGGCTATAACCGTGTCAGCCCCCTTCAGCAGCAATACCGTATCATATTTCAAAGCAAAATCTCCGGCGGCTTCAAGCCTGTGAGACTGTACCCAAGAAACGCTCGTTCCCGTAAGACGCGCGAATTCTCCCGGATGAGGCGTCATAATCAGCGGTCCGCTCTTGTCCTTTAATATATTTATATTTGCGGAAACGGCATTTATTCCGTCCGCGTCGATAATTAAAGTCGATTTTACGTTTTTCAGAAGAAATTCCGCTGTTTTTCGCGTTCCTTCCGTGTTTCCCATTCCGCAGCCGAAGGCAACCGCTGAAAATTCGCTTATTTTTGAAGCAATTTCTTCAATGGAGCCCAATTGAAGATACCCCTCTTTATCCCCTTTAAGCTCAAAAAACACACATTCCGGTATCACTGCCGCCGCAATACCCGTAACCTTCGGCACCGAGGCAAGGCACACAAGCCCCGCGCCGCTTCTTAAAGCCGCCTTTGAGGAAAGCACCGCCGCACCCGTATATTTGCTGCAGCCCGCTATGTTCAGGAGTTTTCCGAAGGTGCCTTTATTGGAGAATCTCGGACGTTTCGGAAAAAATTTTTTTATGCTTTCTTCCGTATACAAACCCTCGTATTCTTTATAACAGCCGTCGGTTATCCCTATATCCAATAAGACGATCTCTCCGCAAAAATTGTTGCAGGGAAGGTTCAGAAGTCCGGTTTTCATTGCGGCAAGAACTAAGGTTATATCGGGCTTAAAGCTATGAGGGGCGATTATTCCCGTATCTCCGTTTACGCCGCTGGGTATGTCCACGGATATTTTTACCGCGCCGCTGTTATTTGCCGTTTTAAACAATAAAGCTATATTTTCGGGAAGCTCACCGTGAAAGCCTGTTCCGAAAACGCAGTCTATTATAATATCGGCTTGGCTGAGTAATCTTTCGTGGTTCTCTTCCGTAATCGGAGGAAGAACGCCTTCTGTTTTATCAAGACACAATTTTGCCGTGTCGGTATTCGGCAAGCCCTTCGGAGCAACAAGCGAGGTTTTTGCGCCTTTTCCGGCAAGGAGCTTTGCAATAACCGCTCCGTCGCCGCCGTTATTTCCTGAACCGACAATAATGATTATGTTTTTTTCGCATAACGCGAAGCGGGATTCGAGAAATTCAAGAACGGCGTTGGCGGCGTTTCGCATCAGCTGTACTCGGCTTATGCCGTTCTTTTCGGAGTTCAGTTCGGCTTGTGTCATTTGTTTAATAGTCAGTATAGGTGTCATTTTTTGTCCTTTCCGCCTGTTTTTGATGTTAATAAGGCATTTGTTAAGATGTATGGCGTTTAGTTTTTTGGGGGGAGACTTTTTTAGGAACGGTATCGGCTTGAAGGGGAAAAGCAGCGCCGCCGCTTCCGCCCCGGCAGCTTCCTTAACATAACTTTCCATATCAAAAAAAGGAAAATCCGAACCGATTTTCCTTTTTATTGCCTATTATTTATTCATTGCCGCCGTCTTCTTTTTCTTCCTCGGTTTCACTGGCCGATTTTTCTTTTTCAGCTTTCTCAGCCGCTCTCGCAGCCTTTGCGGCTTCTTTTTTCTTCTGCTTGTTCTTCTTTGAAATGTTGGAAATGATTACCGCCGCGGCAATTGCCGCAATTACCACTATCGCTACTATTATTATGGGCATTACCTCAAGATTTACGCCGGTATTTACATTTGCTATTATATCTGTCATTTTATTTTTCCTTTCTCTTTCGTTCAATGCAAATTCGGAAATTTACATACTTATCCGTAAAAGAGTAGTCGGGAATTTTTGGAAAAAAGTTTCATTCTTTAAAAATATTAAAGACAGAAATAATGGTCTCCTATAACCTTCACAACTTCTCTGCTGTGCATATAGCTGTCACTGGTTTTTTGAGGATTAAAATAATAAATACAGCCGCCTGTGGGATCCCAGCCCGAAAGCGCGTCTCTTGCGGCGTAATAAGCGGAATCAGCTATCGGCTCGTTAAACTGTCCGTCAACGATCGCCGTAAAGGCGCCGTTCTGATATATAACGCCCTGTAAGGTGTCGGGAAAAGAGGGGTGTTCTATTCTGTTGAGAATTACCGCGCCGATCGCCACCTGTCCCACATAGCTTTCACCCCGTCCCTCGGCGGAAATTATACGGGCAAGAAGATTTATATTCGCATTTGTAGCTGTAGGAGGAGTACCGATGGTTATACCCATTTTTTTAAGAGTGGCTTCATCGGCCACTCCTGTTTCGGGTAGGCCGTTGCTGCGCTGATAAGATTTAAGCGCCGATTCGGTGGCGGTCCCGAAATATCCCGTTATTTCACCTCTGAATAAGCCCCATTCCTTTAACACTCTTTGTATTTCCTCCACCTCGGTGCCCCGCGAGCCTTGCTGAGAGTAAACGGGTATCGAGTTCATTTTCGAGGCCCCCATAAGCGCTCCGCATATCACCAAAGCCGCTATGGTTATCTTAAAAAAAGAGTTTATATGGGGTAATTTTATGTTGGCCGCATTTAAGCTTTTCATATTTTTACTATCCTTTCATACAGAAATTACCGTGGTTTTGTGGTTATTTATTTGTACTTTTTCTGTAAATATTCTTTTGTGCGCTTTGGTAAAAATTGAAAAAACTTGACAAACAAAACTGACAATGCTATAATAGTGAAAAATTTTCAGCAGAAACGAAGTTAATTGGGGGTTCTTCAAAAAATATAATAAATTTTTTAAAAAGCTATTGACTTGTACACCGTGTTCTGCTTTATACTGTTTATACCGAATAAGAAACTGTCTTCACAATATATTGCACGTGTCTTTTCGGCAAATTTTGCCGAATACTGCGTCAAAAATCCTTGACGGGCGGCAGCCCGCCTGCTGATTTTTTCCTTGTCTTCGACAAAATTTGCTCGAAAATCCACGCACAAATCTTGTGAAGACAGGTTCTAAAAAGGAGGAAGCAAAATGACGGATATGACGGTAAGCGAAGTTTCAAGAAGCCTGGGAATTTCAACCAGAATGTTAAGGTATTACGAAAAGGAAGGTCTGATACAAACAAAGCGCCGCGAAGATTACGCCTACCGAATATATGACGAAGCGGCGGTAAGGCGGCTGAGACAGATAATAGTGCTTAGAAAGCTCCGTATTTCCTTAAAGGATATAGGTATTATACTTAACGCCTCGGAGATTTCGGAAGCGCTTAAAGTATTCCTTGAAAAAATACGGGAAGTAGACGTGGAAATATCTTCTCTCGCCGTTATAAGGGATACTCTTTCCGAAATCGCAGAGCTGAGCACGGCAGGTTCTCTTCCGCTTCTTGAAAACAAGCTTATGTCCGTTTCCGGATTGCTCCCGCCGGTAAAAAATCAATTAAAGGAGAACGGCGCAATGAACAGCGAAAACAAAGAAGAAATGCTGGACAAGGCAAACGAAAATATCGAAAAGGCGAACGACAACGTAAGAATACTGCTATTACCTCCGTTTACGGTGGCTTCAAATCACGTTATCGACTTTGAGCCGGAGGAAAAGGTGGATAAGCCGGTAGACAAATTTATAAGAGAAAGCGGCTTGTACAATATTAAGCCCGACGCCAGATATTTCGGATTTAACCACCCCAATCCGGGAATTCTTAAAGACGGAAGGCACGGTTATGAGGTGTGGGTAACTATACCAGATGATATGGATGTACCCGCGCCGCTGGTCAAAAAGCATTTTGACGGAGGCCTATACGCGGCGCTCACCATACGATTCCCCGATTTTCACCGCTGGAATGATCTGACAAGATGGGTTGAAGGGAGCAAGCTTTATGAGCCCGATTACAGCGAGCTTGGCGAGGAAATAATGGGCGGCTGCCTTGAGGAACATCTTAACTGGGTATACGCCTCGCATACAGGATGGAAAGAGGACTTTACGGGACAGATTGATCTTCTGCTGCCGATAAATAAAAAAGGAACAGATAGATAATGGTACAAAAATAAAACCCTGCCGTTTTAATCGACAGGGTTTTATTTTCTTATAATTCAATGCTTCGTATAAGCCTTGATTACTTTCTCTTCTTGGCGATAACAATAGCGCCGGCAGCGATAATAGCGATACCTGCAACAGCGGCTACGCCTTCAACGCCTGTGTCGGCATTGTTCTTGTCGGCGGAAGCGCCTGTGTTGGCGTCGCCTGCGGGAGCGGGGGCAGATTCTTCAGCAGGAGCGGGGGCAGAAGCGGAATCGGCAGATTTGAATCCGGTAACGGTAAATGTGCACTCAACCTTGCCTCCGAAATCCTCGGAAGAGATAACGGTTTCATCGGGATTCCATGTGTTGTAGAAGCCTACGAGGTATCCGTCGGTTACTGTGTTTATAGTGGTAATGTCGGTGTAATCATCGGCAACAACCTTATCATTGCTCTGCTTAGCGCTCTTAGCGGCTTCAATTTCCTTGCCGTCGATCTTAAGGCTGTCAATGGTGATCTGTACGTCGGGATAATCGGCCTTAGAGATGTTTGTCTGAAGCTTAAGGAAGTTCCAGAACTGTTCGGGACCGTCCTTGCAGTCTTCCATAATGTTCTTTTCAAAAGAAACGGTATATGTACCGTCAGCGGTAATCTCTACGTCGTTTGCGATCCAGGTGTCATATTCCATTGCATCGCCGAAATCGGGATCCCACCATATCGCCTTGCTCTGATTTATGTTGTTGCGGAAGGTCCAAGCATTCGTCTGGTAAATCAAGCCCGCAGTCTCGGCGCTTGCGCTTACGGCAAAAGCGGTTGCCACCAAAGCGGAAACAGCGGCTGTCACAATAGTCTTTTTAAAATTCATAAAATATTCCTCCTTATTTCAAGGCTATAATTTAGGCGAAAAAAACAATCGGCCTATAATAAAAATTATAATCTTTATTGATCTAAAAGTCAACCGATTATGTAACAAATTTTAAAATATTTTTAGTGCAGATTTAACAATTTTCTGCTATTTTAACGTGAATCTACAAAAATGCCATATGTTTTCTCCCGCAGAATATTTTTTTATTAAGTTTCCGTATATGGGAGCGTATGAATTTGCCCGCTTCCTTTTTGACAATCAAAAAGGAAGCGGGCAATACATTGACGGCTGTACCGCTTTTTACACTGTTTTGTCGGTAAAAATAGACAAAGTCTGTTTTTAAAGCTGCCGCAAAGCGGTATGCGGCGATTGCCGCCGAAAACAAAGTTCAATACTGATTTCACCAAAACCGAAGATTTTGGTTGCCGACCGGAGAGCGGCGTTTAAATATAGCAAACCACAAAAAGAATAGCATATAATTTGTCATTCATAAAAATTTTTTATTTTATCACGCTGTGTATTCGGGACTTTTCCCCGAACCCCGCTTCCTTTTTGGTGTCCAAAAAGGAAGCGAAAAAGACGGAAGCGGCTTCGCCGCTTGTTTATTCTTTTCTTGGACTGCTATAAGTATTATATTTTTTCCTTTCCGCCCATATACATTCTGAGCGGTTCGGGTATCTTAGCGCTTCCGTCCGCCTGTAAATTATTCTCCAGAAAAGCAATAAGCATTCTCGGCGGAGCCACGACGGTGTTATTGAGAGTATGAGCAAAATAATTGCCCTTTTCCTTATTCTTTATTCTGATGCCCAATCTTCTCGCCTGAGCGTCGCCCAAGTTGGAGCAGCTTCCCACTTCAAAATACTTTTTCTGTCTGGGCGACCATGCTTCAACGTCTATGCTCTTTACTTTAAGATCGGCCAAGTCGCCGGAGCAGCACTCCAGCGTTCTTACGGGAATATCAAGACTTCTGAAAAGCTCAACGGTATAGGAATAAAGCTTATGGAACCAGTCCATGCTGTCTTCCGGCTTACATACCACCACCATTTCCTGTTTTTCAAACTGATGGATACGGTAAACGCCTCTTTCCTCAATTCCGTGAGCGCCTACCTCTTTACGGAAGCAGGGGGAGTAGCTGGTGAGCGCGTGGGGAAGCTCCTTTTCATCAAGGAAGGTGTCGATAAATCTTCCTATCATCGAGTGCTCGCTGGTTCCTATAAGGTACAGATCCTCCCCTTCGATTTTGTACATCATATTTTCCATTTCCGCAAAACTCATAACCCCCGTAACCACATTGCTCCTAATCATATAAGGGGGGATAAAATAAGTAAATCCCTTATCTATCATAAAGTCGCGGGCATAGCTGAGAACAGCGGAATGAAGGCGGGCGATGTCCCCTTTAAGATAATAAAATCCGTTGCCGCTGGTTTTTCTGGCGCTGTCAAGGTCTATTCCGTTACGAGCTTCCATTATATCGGTGTGATAGGGAATCTCAAAGTCAGGCACAACAGGTTCGCCGAATTTTTCTATCTCCACATTTTCGCTGTCGTCTTTTCCGATGGGAACGCTGTCGTCTATGATATTGGGAATAACCAGCATTCTTTCACGTATTTTCGCACCTAACTCGGACATTTTTTCGTCAAGCTGCGCCATTTCCTCAGCCATATCGCTTACTTTTTTCTTTTCGGCTTCAGCCTCCTCCTTTTTTCCCTGAGACATAAGCGCGCCTATTCCCTTGGAAATGCTGTTGCGCTGACTGCGGAGGTAGTCGGAGCGCTGCTGGCATTCTCTCTGCTGTTTATCAAGCTCAATCACTTCGTCCACCATGGGAAGCTTTTCGTCCTGAAACTTCTTTTTAATATTTTCTTTTACTATATCGGGATTTTGTCTTAAAAATTTAATGTCAAGCATTTTGATTTTCCTTTCTGTTGTCTATTATCCTATTATTTTGAGAAGTTCCCTGAGTTCCTCTTCATTTTTACAGGAAATTTCAAGAGTTATTTTATTTTTTTTGGGAGTAATTTTAACAGGCTGTCCCGTAAGATTTTTCAGGCTGATCTCCGCCTCGGTGAAAAAAGCGGGTATTTGCTTGGGGGCGGTTTTTTTACTATTGTTGGACAGCGCTTTGCATAGGGATTCAAGCTGTCTTACCGAAAGCTGTTCCATTGCGGCTTTATGTGCAAGCTCCAGCCGCTTCACCTCGTCCTGCACCGAAAGCAAAGCTTTACAATGCCCCTGTGACAATTTTCCTTGGCGGGTCAGTTCCTTCACCTCTTCGGGAAGCTCCAGAAGACGCATTGCGTTGGTAATTGAAGATCGGGCTTTTCCTACGCTTGCGGCAATTTCCTCCTGCTTCAAGCCGTATTTTTCGGAAAGCACCTTGTAGCCGTTGGCTTCTTCAATGGGATTCAGATCCTCGCGCTGTAAATTTTCTATAAGGGCGATCTGGGCGGTCTCGGAATCGGTAAGCTCCATTATCCTTACCGGCACTTCGCTTAAGCCCGCTATCTTAGCGGCACGCCAGCGGCGTTCTCCGGCTACAATCTGATATGTGCCGTTTTTTTCACGGACGGTGAGGGGCTGAATCACACCGTGCTTATTTATTGAACCTGCAAGAAGATTGAGCTGTTCGGGATCAAACTCCTTTCGCGGCTGTTCTTTGTTGGGTTCCAGATCGTTTATGTTAAGGGTAACTATACCTCCCGTTTCGGGATTGTCCATTACTCCAACATCGTCATCGAAAATACTGGCGAATTTATTCCCCAGACCTGCTTTTTTTGCCATTCTTATGACCATTCCTTTCCTTTTGAGGAAGTATTTCAAATAAGCCGTTTACAGCAATTCATAAAAAAACAATAAAATAAACAAGCGGCGAAGCCGCAGATGTTTTTTTCGCTTCCTTTTTGCACTGCAAAAAGGAAGCAGGGTGCGGGACAAAGTCCAGCTGCCGCCACAAAACAGAAGTGAGCTGTCTGTATATTCCGCGCGTCAATCACTGCACAGAAGCCGCCGCTTCGGGCGTTGACATCCTTGTCAACGCTTTGGGCGGCGAACTCCGCGTCGTGCGGAAAGCCGCCGCTTCGGGCGCTGACATCCTTAACAGCGATTTTGGAATAATTAAACCGAGCTTGCGGTTACCATCTATAAGTCACACATTTTCTGGATTGCTATAAAATTATTCATTTCAAACTTATGATATTCCCTTAATTCGCTCTGTTTTTGTTCTATCAAAGCATTTTTCCCGCAGAATCCGCTCTTTTTATCACCTCTGCCGCAAGCTTTTTATACGCTTCCGCTCCCTTTGAAGATGAGTCGTAATAGGTGATAGGTTCGCCGTGACTGGGCGCTTCGGATATTTTTACGTTTCGGGGAATTTCCGTTTTAAAAATAGTATCGGGGGGAAAATTACTTTTTATGGCTTCCATTACTTCTTTATTTACAATAAGCCTTTTATCCAGCATTGTGAACACAATACCCATTATCTGAAGCCCTTTGTTGGTGCTTGCCTTTACTCTTTTCACAGTTGCGAGAAGCTCCGCCACTCCTTCAAGGCTGTAAGGCTCGCACTGCATGGGAATAATTATTCTGTCGCAGGCGGAAAGCCCGTTAAGAGCCAATACCCCCAATGAAGGGAGACAGTCGACTATTATAATATCGTATTCGTCTTTTATCTGCAAAAGAGCCTTTCTAAGCTGCAAGGTTTTTTTATCAAATGCCGCAAGCTGAAGCTCCGACTGAGCCAGAGACTGTGTAGCGGGGATAATTGAGACGTTTTTGTAATTGGTTTTTATAACCGCTTCGGAAGGCCTGATTTCCCCCATTATAACATCGTATGTAGTATATTCCAGTTCTTTTTTGTTTACTCCTATGCCGGAGGTTGCGTTGCCTTGCGGGTCAAGGTCTACAAGAAGGACTTTTTTCCCCTTCTGTCCGATGGCGGCGGAAAGATTTATGGCGGTAGTGGTTTTGGCTACCCCGCCTTTCTGGTTTACTATCGAAATTATGATACCCAAAATTTTTGCTCCTCTCGGGTTTTTTACGGACATATTGAAATTTTTCTTTTTCTGACAATAGTTCTTATATAGTATAACACATTTTTTTTAAAAAATAAAGCCCTGTTTTGATTTTTATTTATTATATACAAAAAATGAAATAATAATATTAACCGCAATTTCAACAAAATGTGAAATTGCGGTTTTTAACGCCGTTTTTTGCGTAGCTTCGGCATCACAGCTCCCCGTTTTCCTTTCACCTTTCACAAACCACCTCAACAACATCTCCGTTCCTTACCGCCACTCTCGGCACCCTCGCTGAAATTCCGCAAATAAGCTCGTGGGTAATAGTCTCGCCGATAAGCCCTGCCGCGTAATCCAAAGTGGTCTCCTTAAACCCGTCTCCAAACAATACCGCCTCATCCCCCACTTTTGCTCCCGCTTCGGTAACGTCAACCATCATCTGATCCATACAGATTCTTCCCCTTACGGGACACAAAACTCCGTTTACCTCCACTATCCCCTTATTTGATAATTTTCTCGAATATCCGTCCGCATATCCCACGGGCAACAGCGCAATAATCTGTTCGCGATCGGCGGTATAGGTTCTGCCGTACCCGATATCGGTTCCTTCAGGTATAACCTTTATCTGATCTATAACGCTCTTCAGCGTCATAACCTGCTTTAATTCCAAAGTACTTTCTATATTCGGATTGGCGCTTACCCCGAATAAAATCAGACCCGGTCTCATCATTTCTCCGCCGAGCTGGGGATAAAAAGCTATCCCCCCGCTGTTCAGGCAATGGAAGGGAAGTCCGTATTTTTCTGTAAGAAAGATAAATTTTTCGTACTGACCCAAGGTAAACCTTCTGTGTTCTTCCTCCGGCATATCCGCTACGGCAAAGTGAAAATAAAAGCCCGTAACTTCAAGTCCTCCAAGCTTTATTATTTCCTCAATTTCCTCCGCCGTGCGCACCCCGACTCTCGACATTCCCGTATCCACGGCAATATTGGCCTTTATTTTCGTCCCCGTTTTTTCAGCGAATCCGCTTAGCCGCCGAGCAAACTCCACACTGCCCAAAGAAACGGTAATATTAAGCCGTAAAATATCCTCAAACCGGCTCTCTTCTATGTACCCGAAAACCAATACAAAACAGCTCTCGTCCTCCGTTATCCTTCTTAATCTCTCCGCCTCATGCAGGTTGGAAACAGCGAAGCTCCTTTGTCCCAGCCGATAGTATTCCTTTACACAAATTACATCGGAATGTCCGTAAGCGTTTGCCTTTACCACCATAATAGGTTCTTTGTCTGAACATTGCTTTTTAATGCTGCTTAAATTAAAGTCCAGTTTGTCCAGATCGATCTCCGCCCAGCAGCGTCTGTCGAAAGTCTTGTCTTGATTTATCTTCAGATTTATGCTTTTGCTCATTTTATGACCATACCTTTCCGCTTGAGGAAGAGCCTGCGCCTTTAACGCAAACACAACGGGTTAGAAAGAAACCGTTTTTTCAAGTTCTTTCTAACTTTTCCTTCCTTATATTTTATCGTTTGACTTGTATTTCTTATAAAGATGTGGTAAAATAATATCGTGCAGTCTTGAAAAATATTCCTGCTTCGCCTGTTTTTACAGGTTTCAAGTAACAATTATACATCAAATCCCTTAAAATTACAAGTCCAAAAAGAGAGGCAATTTGCGATGACGGTACGGAAGAGAAGAAAAAGCAACTGGTATATTTATCTTATAACCTTTATTTTAACGGCTGTCCTTGCGGCTATGGGACTTTCCCTCATCTGGGATTCCATCTTTGTCCCTAAGAAGGAAATAAACCGAAGCGGCATAACCAGCGACGTACCCGACGCTTCAAACAATATCACGGTTTTGTTTATGCTTTCCAACGAAAAGGCCGCAAATCCGACAAGATATATGATAGTAAGCTATCAGCCGGCGGAAGAGGCGGTTATCTGTATCCCTATCCGTTCGGATATGATGGGACAGGTGGGGTATAACCAAAAAACCATGGACGAGTTTTACTCCGAGGGGGGAATCCAGTCGGTGCTGTACGCAATCGAGGGCGCAGTGGGCGTAAAGTGCGACAGATATGTTAAGCTTGACCGTGAAAGCTTCGTTTCAATGACGGACGCAATAGGAAAGGTAAATATAAACTGCGCCTATGATGTAATAAACCCCGACGGAAGTATTTTGTTTGAAACGGGAGTACATTCAATGAACGGCAACGACCTTTATGTGTACTTAAACTACGACAACGCTTCCTACGGCGAGGACTATCAGAGCCAGGTGGCAGGCTCCACGGCGGTGTCCGTAATCAACAGCAACCTGAGAGGCCTTGCGGCAACAGTTATACAGAGCTATTACACCAAACTGATAAACACCGCCGACACCGACCTT
>CANDLP010000003.1 GCA_947385505.1 uncultured Clostridia bacterium | reverse complement strand
ATGACGCTCCGTGACTGGAGTTCAGACGTGTGCTCTTCCGATCTAAATGAAGAAAATGCCGCGAAGATCAAGTCGGGAATGGACCTATACGTGGACGGAAACGCGTTTTCCGTCGTGGAAATTTCCGAAAAGCCCATTTCCCTAAATGCGGATATGGACGAATATTTACTTTACCTCGGCAATTTTTACGAGGGGGAATGGCTTTATGAGATAAAGGCGAACGGAGCTCTTGCGGACGGAGTTTACAAGGCTGAAATTGTAACGGAAAGCGTTTCGCCGATGTCCTTTATTCTGAAATGAGGTGGCTGTCTATGAGTCAAAAAAACATTAAACAGCCTGTAAAAAACGGCGCCGCCAAAGTTCCTGTTGTAATGCAGATGGAGGCGTTGGAGTGCGGCGCGGCTTCCCTTACGATGATACTTGCGTATTACGGGAAATGGGTGCCGCTGGAGCAGGTGCGCGCAGACTGCGGCGTGTCCCGTGACGGCTCCAATGCGAAGAACGTCCTCAAAGCCGCGAGAAGCTACGGGCTGATTGCCAAGGGCTACCGCTATGAGCCCGAAGACTTAAAGAAAAACGGAACATTCCCGTGCATTATCCACTGGAACTTCAATCACTTTGTGGTATTGGACGGTTTTAAGGGCAATAAGGCGTATCTTAACGACCCCGCGAAAGGCAGCTATTCCGTGCACATGGAAACCTTCGACAAATCCTTTACGGGAATTTGCCTTATGTTCGAGCCGGGAGAAAATTTCGAGCCGGGCGGTAAACCCAAAAGCGTGCTCACTTTTGCTAAAAAACGCTTAAGGGGAGCGGGAGCGGCAATAGCCTTTGTGATATTAACTACCGTGATCTCCTCGCTTATCGGAATAATCAATCCCGCATTTTCACGAATTTTTCTGGACAGACTCCTGACGGGAGAAAATCCCGAATGGTTCATGCCCTTTATTTTTGCCTTTGCGGGAATGGGGATCGTGCAGCTTGCAGTACAGTGTATACAGACCGTTTATTCGCTGAAAATAAACGGTAAATTGTCCGTTATCGGCAATACGGAATATATGTGGAAGGTGCTTCGTATGCCGATGGAATTTTTCTCGCAGCGTATGGCGGGGGATATTCAGCAGCGGCAAAACATGAACGCGAGCGTCGCGCAGTCTCTTGTGCAAACCTTCGCGCCTCTTGCTCTTAACGCGGCTATGATGTTTTTTTATCTGGTTGTAATGATCCGTTACAGTTTGCCGCTGACTATTGTAGGACTGGTTTCTATCGTAATAAATATTGCGGTTTCGCGGTTAATTTCAAAGAAAAGAATAAACATAACGCGCGTGCAGATGCGCGATTCGGGAAAGCTGGCAGGCGCTACCGTTGCGGGAATTGAAATGATCGAAACTATCAAAGCAAGCGGAGCGGAAAACGGTTTTTTTGAGAAATGGTCGGGCTATCAGGCAAGCGTGAACACACAGCAGGTGCGTTTTGAAAAACTCAATCAGTACCTTGGAATGATACCCGCTTTCGTATCTTCGTTGGCGAACACAGCCGTGCTGATTTTAGGCGTTTATTTCACGATAAACGGTGAGTTTACTGTGGGCATGATAATGGCGTTTCAGGGCTTTTTAGGCTCCTTCACCGCGCCCGCACAGACTCTTATTTCCGCAGGGCAGACCTTACAGGAAATGCGCACGCAAATGGAGCGCGTCGAGGACGTCATGGAATATCCCACCGACGTGAATTACGATAATGACAATGTTGACGAAAACGCGGAGTACGGCAAATTATCCGGAAACGTGGAGCTGAAAAATGTAACTTTCGGCTATTCAAAGCTTGCCGAACCGTTGATCCGCGATTTTAATTTAACTCTGAAAACAGGCAGCAGAGTGGCGTTTGTAGGCGCTTCGGGATGCGGAAAATCCACGCTTTCAAAGTTGATTTCGGGGCTTTACAAGCCGTGGAGCGGCGAAATTTTGTTTGACGGAAAACCTATTGCGGACATTGACAGAAGCGTTTTTACAGGCTCTCTCGCAGTGGTAGATCAGGAGATTATTTTGTTTGAGGATACCATCGCAAATAATATTAAAATGTGGGATAATTCCATTGAGGATTTTGAAATGATAATGGCGGCGCGCGACGCACAGCTCCACGAGGATATTATGCAGCGCGACGGAGGTTACAATTACAAAATAACCGAGGGCGGCAAGGATTTTTCGGGCGGTCAGCGGCAGCGGATGGAGATAGCAAGGGTTCTCGCCCAAGACCCGACGATAATCATTCTTGACGAGGCGACCTCCGCTCTTGACGCGAAAACGGAATTTGATGTAGTGGAATCGATAAAGAACCGCGGAATAACCTGCATTGTGGTGGCGCACAGGCTGTCGACTATACGAGACTGCGACGAAATAATCGTACTTGATAACGGCGTTGTGGTCGAACGCGGCACTCACAAGGAATTGTACGCTAAAAACGGTTTTTATACGTCGCTTGTAACCAATGAGTAAAGGGGGCGTGAAAATTTAAAATGGGTTGGTTTGACGAACAGATAAAACAGCGTAAGAAAAACGATGACGACGTTTTCGCGGACTCCTTTGTAAATATCGCGGGCGCTGTTATGGGCAGCCGAGTTTCTTCGGCGCTGAACGACCGGCGCCAAATCGCGAAAAACGCCTTTGACGAAATACTTAAATTTTACCATGTGAAAACGCGTGAAATTCCGGATAATATCAAGGACAGAAACGAGCAGCTTGAATATCTGCTTCATCCGCATGGGATAATGCGCCGTATGGTCGTTTTGTCCAAGGGCTGGTACAAGGACGCCTTCGGCGCTATGTTAGGCGTTCGCAAAGATGACAAAACGGTCGTTGCGCTTATCCCCACAGGGCTTTCGGGGTATTCCTTCACCGATGAAAAAACGGGAAAGCGCGTAAAAATAAACCGAAAAAATCAAGATCTGTTTGAGGAAGAAGCGATAGCGTTTTATAAGCCGCTTCCGCTGAAAAAACTCGGCATTATCGATTTAATGAGGTACATTTTAGGAACGCTCTCCCCCGCGGATTTCATTCTGATATGCGCTTCTACCCTTGCTATAACTCTTATCGGGATGATTTCTCCGAAATTAAATAATTTACTTTTTTCAACCGTGATTGAAAACGGAAGTTATCGTCTGTTACTTGCTATAACAGCATTTATGATCTGCGTAACGATAAGCAGCTTGCTGGTAAACGGGGTAAAATCGCTGATTATGGCGCGGATAAACACGAAAATGAACATCTCCGTCCAGGCGGCGACAATGTCGCGCATGATGTCGCTCCCCGCCGAGTTTTTTAAGAATTACGGCTCAGGCGAATTGTCAGCGAGGGCGCAATATATCAATTCCCTTTGTAATATGCTGGTTTCGGCAGTGCTGTCAACGGGACTTACTTCGATATTTTCACTTGCTTACATATCACAGATTTTCGTTTATGCGCCCGCTTTGGTTGTGCCGTCGCTTATAATCACGCTGGTGACAGTGGCGTTTTCGATAATTTCCGCTTTTGTGCAGATGAAGCTCAGCAAGCGGCAAATGGAGATTTCCTCAAAGGAAAGCGGAATTTCCTATGCGCTGATTTCGGGAGTACAAAAGATAAAGCTTTCGGGCGCGGAGAAACGCGCATTCGCAAGGTGGGGAAATCTCTTTGCGCAGAGCGCGAGGTTCAGCTATAATCCGCCGACATTTCTAAAAATAAACACGGTTATTTCAAGCGCAATATCTCTTTTAGGAACACTTGTGATGTATTATTTCGCGGTGTCATCGGGGGTATCGGTGGCGGACTACTACGCCTTTAACACGGCTTACGGAATGGTTTCGGGAGCGTTTATGTCCTTGGCGGGGATTGCGCTTACCGTCGCGCAGATAAAGCCGATAACGGATATGGTGAAGCCGATTTTACAGACAGTTCCGGAGATATCCGAGGGGAAGCAGATGATAACGCGGCTTTCGGGCGGTATTGAGCTGAACAATGTTTCCTTCCGATACAATGAAAATATGCCCCTTGTGGTGGATAACTTGTCCTTGAAAATCCGCCCCGGGCAGTATGTGGCAATAGTGGGGGCGACAGGCTGCGGAAAATCCACTCTGCTGAGGCTTATGCTGGGCTTTGAAACACCGCAGAAAGGCGCCGTGTATTTTGACGGAAAAGATATTTCTACGGTGGATCTGAAATCTCTGCGGCGGAATATCGGAGTTGTGATGCAGAACGGCAAGCTGTTTTCGGGGGATATTTTCTCAAATATTACTATATCCGCGCCGTGGCTGACTATGGACGAAGCATGGCGCGCAGCCGAGCTGTCAGGTATCGCGGAGGATATCCGCCGTATGCCGATGGGAATGCACACGATAATTTCCGAGGGTTCGGGCGGCGTTTCGGGAGGTCAGCGGCAGCGGCTTATGATAGCACGCGCGATTGCCCCAAAACCTAAAATACTTATGTTTGACGAAGCGACCTCCGCTCTGGATAACCTTACGCAAAAGACCGTTTCCGAATCGCTGGACGGACTGAAATGCACGCGAATAGTTATAGCGCACAGGCTTTCCACGATAAAGCAGTGCGACAGAATTATCGTATTGGATAAAGGAAAAATCATCGAGGACGGAACATATGACGAACTGATAGAAAAGGGCGGCTTTTTCGCGGAGCTGGTAGCGCGGCAAAGGCTGGATGACACAGTGAAAACAGGAACATAAAAAATTTTGAAAATTTATTAGCCTTTTTCGGATTTCGTTCGTATAAAGAGATAAAAGAAAATTTTACAACAGGAGAAAAGAATGTTTGGTAAAAAAAACTTGTTCAAAATAACAGCCGCAGTATGCGCTGCGACACTGCTAACCGGCTGCGGCAAAGAAACGACGCTGACCGCCGAGGTAAAGCCGGCAACGGAGTATACAAAAAAGATCAACGCCGATGTTACGGGTAAACTGGATTTTAACGACGAAAGCGAGAAAGAGTTTGCGGAGCGGGGATTTATCCGCGCCCCCGAGACCCTTGAAATTTCCAACGAAAAAGGTGCAGCCGTGTGGAGTCAGGAAATTTACGACTTTGTGCGCGGCGCGAATCCCCCCGATTCGGCAAACCCAAGTCTGTGGAGAAACACACAGCTTAACGCGCTGTACGGACTTTATGAGGTCACGGACGGGATATATCAGGTCAGAGGATATGATGTGGCGAATGTTACTTTTGTCAAGGGCGACAAAGGCTGGATCGTTTTTGACTGCGGTACGGGAATTGAAACGGCAGCCGCCTCTTTGGAGCTTTTTGAGGAAGAATTCGGCGATGCGCACATTTCGGCGGTGGTTATAAGCCATGCGCATATAGATCATTACGGGGGAGTGGGAGGTATTGTTTCCAAGGAGAATCTCGCCGATCCCGATTTAGAGCTTACGGAACAGATAGCTTCGGGAAAGACGCTTCTTATAGTGCCTGAGGGCTTTGAAACCGCCGCTATGGAAGAGAATGTGCTTGCGGGCAACGCCATGAAGCGCCGTTCAAATTTTCAGTACGGCTCGTTGATTCCCAAGAGCGAAAACGGCGCTCTTTCGGTGGGAATCGGTCTTACCGTATGCGCGGGAACAACGTCCTATTACACTCCCACCTACGAAGTAAAGGAGGATATTGAAGAGATTACGGTTGACGGCGTGAAAATGGTATTTCAACTCACCCCGGGAACAGAATCACCGGCGGAAATGAATACATACCTTCCCGATTACAAGGCGCTTTGGATGGCTGAAAACTGCACGGCGACAATGCACAACATTTACACCCTGCGCGGAGCGGAAATAAGAGACGCGGGAGCATGGGGCGACTACATTATGAAAGCAAAGGCGCTTTTCGGGGGAGAGGCGGAGGTGGTTTTTCAGTCCCACAACTGGCCTCATTGGGGAAATGATATTGTCAACGAATATTTATTGAACACCGCCGCGGTTTACCGTTACATACATTCACAAACGCTTCAGTATATCAACGAGGGCTATACCTCCGCCGAGATTGCCGATATGATAAGCCTGCCCGCCGATCTGGAAAAGGTGTGGTATACAAGACAGTATTACGGAACTCTTGAACATAACGCCAAGGCAGTCTATCAGAAATATATGGGCTGGTATGACGCCAATCCCGTTCATTTGGCGGAGCTTGCGCCGTCGGAATACGCGCGGAAGCTTGTGGAATACCTTGGAGATACCGACAAGGCATTGGAAATGGCGAAAGCCGATTTTGAAAAGGGAGAGTATCAGTGGGTGGCGGAGATAACCAATGCCATTGTATACGCTCAGCCGGACAACACGCAGGCGCGTTATCTGTGTGCGGACGCTTTGGAGCAGCTGGGATATCAGTCGGAGTCGGGGGCGTGGCGCAATGCGTATCTTACGGGAGCCTACGAGCTTCGTAACGGAACGGGCGGCTATGCCGAAACAACTGTAGGCGGCACCGGCGCTTCCGCTCTCGCTATGAGTACGGAAACAATGCTCGATTATCTCTCCATGTGTCTTGATTCCAAAAAGCTTGAGGATAAAAACCTTGTAATAAATTTGGAAGTGACCGACGACAAGGAAAAATATCTGCTTCGTATCCACAGCGGCGTTCTGCTTTATTCAAAAGAGGAATGGAGCGACGATCCCGACGCCGTATTAAAATTGAAACGCGCGGGTATAGTGGGAATAGCGCAGAACAACAAGGCGCTTATGGATAAAACCGTCGAATCCGCCGAGGGGAAAGAGGACATTCTGAAAATTTTCGCGGAAAACCGCGCGCAGTTTGAACCGTATTTTAATATTATTGAGCCTTAAGGGGAATTGGAGGACATTATGGGAAACGAAAACAAACAATTTATCGGAAAACTTTCCGATAAGGAGCTTCTGGAAAAAGCGAAACAGGCGAATTCTCCCGAGGAACTGCTTGAATTTGCCAAGGAAGTTGATTATCCCCTTGACGAGAACGGCGCGAAAGCGTACTTTGAACGTATCCACAGCTTCGGCGAACTGTCCGAAGAGGAGCTTGACAGCGTTTCGGGCGGCGGGTGCAATTTGGATAACCTGCCCCACGGATTTTAAGAAAAAACTTTTACAGGAGGTTTTACAATGGAAAACAAAGAACTTTTGGAAAAGGCGAAACAGGCAAATTCCCCCGAAGAACTTCTGGCTCTGGCAAAGGAGAACGATTACGACCTTGACGAGGAAGGCGCAAAGGCGTATTTTGAACAGCTTCATAAGACCGGCGAACTTTCCGACGACGAGTTGGACAATGTTGCGGGCGGCGGATGTTATAACGGCGACAGACTTGTTGTTACATTATATAACCAATGCTATGAATGGGTATGCAAAAAATGCGGCAGAGGGATGCCCAAAAGAGTTTATAAAACCATCTTTATGTCTTTTGATCACGATTGTTTGAACGGGACAATCAAAATGAACAACATTTGTAAAGACTGCAAGTATTGTTCCTATGAAAAAGGTTTGTGGCTTTGCAACAATCCGGCGAAGATGAAAAAGTGAGGTAGCATTATGGAAAACAAAGAACTTTTGGAAAAGGCAAGACAGGCAAATTCACCCGAAGAGCTTCTGGCTCTGGCAAAGGAGAATGATTACGAACTTGACGAGGAAGGCGCAAAGGCGTATTTTGAGCAGCTTCATACGACCGGCGAGCTGTCCGATGACGAATTGGACAATGTTGCCGGCGGCGGGTGTTATAACGGCGGACGGCTTGTGGTCACGAAGTTTCATAACTGCAAAAATTGGATATGCAAGAAGTGCGGTGGAGATTATCAAACCGGTCTTATCAGGGATGTGGCAGATCGCCACTTTTGTAAGGTGCGGTGGACCGAGAGAAACATCAGCTGTTTGGACTGTAAATATTGTTCCTATGAAAAAGCGCTATGGTTGTGCAATCATCCCGCAAACAGAAAGTGAGTTAACTAATGGAAAATAAAGAACTTTTGGAAAAGGCAAGACAGGCAAATTCACCCGAAGAACTTCTGGCTCTGGCAAAGGAGAACGGCTACCCTCTTGACGAGGAAGGCGCAAAGGCGTATTTTGAGCAGCTTCATACGGTCGGCGAGCTGTCCGACGACGAATTGGACAACGTTGCGGGAGGCGGCTGTTACAACAACGATGAACTTGTTGTAACCGTAGGGTATTCCTGCAGCCACTATGTTTGCAATCATTGCGGGAAATCGTTTACCAATCCTCATTTTGGCGATACTCATTGCTGCAGCGGCCTCGGACAGTATTCCACAAACTGCAAAACCTGTAAATACAGAGTTAATCGGGGTATAAGAATGATTTGCACCCATCCCGCAAACAGAAAAGGAGTTAACTAATGGAAAACAAAGAACTTTTGGAAAAGGCAAGACAGGCCAATTCTCCCGAAGAACTTTTAGCTCTGGCAAAAGAGAACGACTACGAACTTGACGAGGAAGGCGCAAAAGCGTATTTTGAGCAGCTTAAAAAGACTGGCGAACTGTCCGATGACGAATTGGACAATGTTGCGGGCGGCGGATGTTATAACGGCGGCAGACTTGTGGTCACGCAGTTTCATTGCTGCGAAAATTGGATATGCAAGAAGTGCGGGGACTCTTATCAACACGTTCTTATCCGGCCTATTGCAGATCAACACCTTTGCAAAGGGCGGTGGGTCAATAGAAAAATTGGCTGTTTGGATTGCAAATATTGTTCCTATGAAAAAGCTTTGTGGCTTTGCAACTATCCCAAATAACCTGTACAAAATCTAAAACAGGAAGTGAGGCGTCATTATGGAAAACAAAGAACTTTTGGAAAAAGCAAGACAGGCAAATTCGCCCGAAGAAATTTTGGCTCTCGCAAAAGAAAACGATATGGAGCTGACCGAGGAAAGCGCCAAAGCTTATTTTGAGCAGCTTCACAAGTCGAGCGAATTGTCCGATGAAGAACTGGACAACGTGTCCGGCGGCGGTTGTCATAACGGTGACGGACGTCTGATTGTAACGTTGGGGAATTCCTGCGAGTATTGGCTCTGCAAGTCGTGCGGACGAACACATAATACCTATAATTGGGCGTCCCCAGACTGCACATTGAAGCGTATCGATCATTTTAAGTGCAGCGGCTGCGTAAATATGTCATACGAAAAGGGACTGTGGTTATGCAACTTCCCTGCCAATAACAAGTGAGGCACATTATTATGATTACTAACGAAGAACTTATTGCAAAGGCAAGACGGGCAAACTCTCCCGAAGAGCTTTTGGCTCTCGCAAAAGAAAATGATATGGAACTGACCGAGGAAAGCGCCGAAGCTTATTTTGAACAGTTTCACAAGTCGGGCGAGCTTTCGGACGACGAGCTTGACAATGTTTCGGGCGGCGGGTGTTACAAAGGCGACCGACTTATTGTAACAATGAAAAACGCCTGTGACGAATACAAATGCGCTAATTGCGGCAAAAGGGTAAGGGGAGGCAGATGTATGAACAGCAAGAACCATCACTGTCACGCCAACAACAGATCTCACGCCGTCTGCTGCAACACCTGCGCATATTGCAGCTATGAAAAAGGAATGTGGTTATGCAATAACCCTGTCAATTGTAAATGAGGTAAATTATTATGGTTACTAATGAAAAAGGTTTGTGGCTTTGCAACAATCCCGAAAGAAGAAAGTGAGGTATGTTTATGGAAAACAAGGAACTTTTGGAAAAGGCAAGACAAGCAAATTCGCCCGATGAACTTTTAGCGTTGGCAAAAGAAAACGGTATTGAACTCAGCGAAACATCGGCTGAGGAATATTTTGAGAAGCTGCATCGGTCGGGCGAGATGTCCGAAGAGGAACTGGAAAACGTATCGGGCGGCGGCTGCAGCTTTAGGGAATGTATCTGCGGGTATCCGATGGAAAAGGTTGACGGTCATTTCAGATGCCGCAAATGCGGAAGAGGATTCTGACTTCAGTTCGTACAGAAAGGAAAAAAGATGAAAAACATCGAACTTTTACAAAAAGCAAAACAAGCAAGCTCTCCGGAGGAACTTATGACCCTTGCAAAGGAAAATAACTACCCGCTTGACGAGGAAAGTGCGAAAGCGTATTTCGAACAGTTTCATGGTTCGGGGGAGATTTCCGATGAGGAACTTGACAACGTGTCGGGCGGCGGGTGCATTGACAAAAGTGTACCGCCGGAGGAAAAGCTGAGACGAACCTACAACAATGCGAATGTATTGTGCAAAACCGCTTCTTGTCCCGTATGCGGTTCCAATCACGGTATAGTTAAAAAAACATGGGTTGACAGTGCGGCTTTGGATTTTTGGTGTTATGTGTACTGCCGTGAGCATCAAAATCAACTGATTATATCGACCACACTTCCGGAAATAGATTTAATATTGGAATAAAACAACAAAACAGTAAACTGCAAATTGATTTGTCGTTTACTATTGATTTTATAGATAAGGGGTTACTATGGAATATAACAAGAAAAACGAATTGCAGATCAACAGCTTAAAAAAAGCGGCGCAAACTCCTTTGGAGAACGTTATGCCGAGCGGAGAACTCCCTGACGACGCTTTGGACGGAGTAGCGGGCGGCGCCGTTCTCGACGCTAACTTTTTTATCGCGAGATGCAAAAAATGCGGTTGGCAGTCCTGCCCCTTCGACAATAGGGGAGCAAATGATCTGGAAGCAGTGGTAACGGATCACATTACGCTTTATCCAAACTGCGAGGGAGATTTTGAAGTATATGGCATGGACAGCAGAAGTATAAATTTCATCTGACGCGGGAGTATATAAAGTGAAAAATTACATATTAAATCCGAATATTGCCCTGCGTTCGTGGCGGCTGGTGCCTTATGCCTATTACATAAAGGGCATTCGCGATGCGAAGGGGCTTAAAAAGGACGAATTTGAACTCCTTTTGAAATGCGACGGCAAAACGGAGTTAGATGAAAATTCTCCCCTTGTAAAAAAATTCACCGAACTCGGCTTTATCGCGCCCGCAAAAGACGGCGAAGCGCTTTCGGAATGGCAAAAGCACATGGACTGCGATAACCGCTATTTTCCAGCCATGGAATATGCGATAACGGGAAAATGCAACTTTAATTGCCTCCACTGCTTCAACGCCGCCGATAACGCGCCGTCAATGAGCGAATGGACATTGGAAGAGGCAAAAATCATGTTGGAACAGGCGCAAAAATGTGGTTTAAACGCAATAACCCTAACGGGCGGCGAGCCGATGCTGCATAAGAATTTCTTTGAAATAATCGAGGAAATTTACAAGTGCGGAATGTTCGTCAGCGAAATCAACACCAACGGGTATTTTATAAATCGTGAGACGCTTGACAGATTGAAGTCCATGGACTGTGTTCCCGTTATCAAAATATCCTTTGACGGTCTGGGTCACCATGACTGGCTGAGAAACCGCGAGGGCGCGGAAGAAAACGCGCTGGCGGCGCTTAGGCTGTGCAAGGAAAACGGCTTTGAAACGCGGGCGCAGACTAACGTCCATCGGTTGAACCTTGATTCCCTGCTCCAAACAGCGGAGCTGCTTGACGATATGGGCATTGACGAAATGCGAATAATACGCACCTCGGAATCTCCCCGTTGGACGGAAAATGCGGGTGACGCCTGTCTCAGTGTGGACGAATACTACGAAAATATGTTTGCTTTCGCCGAAAAATATATCCAAAAGCCGCGAAATATGGACATTGATATATGGCAGTTTCTGACCATATTCCCCGGCGGAAAAGCGTTCCGTGTTCGTCCGGTGGAGTGCGCCGAGGGCGAATACCGCGACAGTCTTCCCGTGTGCAGGGGAAACCGCGGTAAGATCGCGGTTGCGGCAAACGGAAACGTGTATCCGTGCTTACAGCATTCGGGGTATTACGACGCGCGCGGAAAGGTTCTCGGAAACATAAAAAAAGACGGCTTACAGCCGCTTTTGCAGGGCGGAAAATACCTCGACGAAGTGTGCACCACGGTAAAAACGCTTGCCGAACATAATCCCAAGTGCGCCGAATGTAAGTATTTCAAGTACTGCGTCGGCGGCTGTCGCGCACTGGCGTTAGCCCTTACCGGCGACAAGCTCGGTTGCGATATTGCAAAATGCGCATTCTTCAAAAAGGGCTGGTACGAGCGTATAACAATGCTTCTTGACGGTTGGAGAAACCTTGCGCCTATTGGGAGAGAATGATGGAAAAAACATTAAAAGTTCTGTTCGATTTTCAGAATTTTTCCGGAAATCCTCGTCTTGCAAAAATAATTTCCGAAACCGAAAAACGTTATTGCGGCACGCTTTCCGATGACGATTTAAAAAACTTAAGCGCTGCGGGTGAGCCGTTTCCTTCGGAAAAAACGGAGGATAAATTCAATGACTGAATTGTGCGAAAAGCAGGATTTTGAACGCGTTTACGCCGAGTATAAAGATAAGGTTTCACGGTATGTAAGAGGAAAAATTGCGAATATTCACGACGCGGAAGATGTTGTTTCCGATGTTTTCGTTAAGGTGCTGAACCGTCTTTCGGAATTTGACGAAAACAAGGCTTCATTATCCACTTGGATTTACACTATTACCCGAAATACCGTCACCGATTACTTCCGCACATCAAAACAGGTTTGCGGGCTGTCCGAGGATCTTTTCTGCACGATTGGCAGTGACGAGATTACATTGGAGGAGGAAACTCTCGAACGGCTCGCAAAAGCGCTTGAAATGCTCTCCGAGAGATCGCGTGATATAATTGTTTTGCATTATTACAGCGGAGAAACGTTAAAAAGTATCGCCGGAAAAATGGACATTTCATACAGCTATATAAAGCTGCTGCATGCAAAGGCATTAAACGCAATGCAAAAATTCATGAACGAAGGATAATGGTATGGAACACACTTTTCAAAATGAGAAATTGACAATTTTTTTGCCTGACAGGATTGATTCAGTAAACGCGCAGGATACCGAAATGAAGCTGATGGACCTGATTGAAGAATATGAACCGAAAGCTGTTTTTATGGACGCAAAGGATATGCAGTATATTTGCAGCGCGGGACTCAGAATTATTCTGAACGTGAGAAAAAAAGTGCCTGAAACGGAAGTAATAAACACTTCCTCCGTGGTTTACGATATATTCAAAACCACCGGCTTCAACATAGTGCTGAAGGTATCGAAGGCAAGCAAAAAAAAGGTTAAATGAGTTGGAACTTAAACAAAACGAACAATTTCTGAAAAAAGCGTACAATAAGGCTCTTCTGCCGTGCGTTATGTCGGTGCTGAGCGGAAACATCAATATTTTGGCGGACGGCATACTTGTCGGTCAAAGGCTGGGAACAACTGCGCTTGCGGCAATAAATTTCAGTCTGCCGGTATATCTGGCGCTGTGTATCGCGGGCTCGTTCATTGTGTCCGGAACGGCGATAAGCACTTCTGACGCAATCGGAAAAAACCGGACAGAACAGGCTCAGAAACTGTATCAAATGTCGATTTTCTGGTGTACTGCCATCTCGATTTTCATAACGGTTTCGGGGCTTGTTTTCCTGAGACCGCTGTCGCTTTTTCTGTGCTCCGACGAAACCGTTATGCCGCTTGTTATGGAATATTCGGGCGTGACGATAGCCGGCGCGCTGCCGAAAATTCTTATATACATACCATTCTGGTTCTTGCGGCTGGACGGCCGAAACGGTCAGGTCACGCTGATGATGCTTATAATGGGCATAGGCAATGTGGCGCTGGATGTATTGTTTTTATACGCACTTGATATGGGAGTATTCGGCGCGGCGCTGGCAAGCGTTCTGTCCACCGCCGCCGCATGCGTGCTTGGTTTTATTCGGCTGTGCGGTAAAAAAAGCGGTTTTAAATTGGGTTTTTGCGTGAAAGCGAAGGGGATAAAATTCTCGGAGATCGCCAAAGCGGGAAGCCCGTCGGCGGCAAACAATCTGTTCCAGACGCTGCGCATATCTATAATAAACGTGCTTTTACTAAAATTCTGCGGCAGTGAAACGGTGGCGGCGTTCACGGCGGTGAACTGCATCGCTGCCTTCGCGGAAAGCGTCACGGGCGGAGTGCCTCAAGCCGCGTCGGCAATGCTCGGAATTTACAGCGGAGAGCATGACAACGAAAGCACTCGGCTTTTAATAAAACGGCAGCTAAAAAGCGGAATACCCTGCGCGCTTATTTTTTCGGCGGTAATTATATTCGGTGCTGACTTGATATCCGGCGCATACGGGCTTAATATTTCGTTAAGATTCGCGCTTATCTGCCTGTCTCTCGGCATAATTCCCGCGCTTATAAACTGTATTCTGTCGGGATTTTACAACGTTTCGGGGCGTAACGTGTGGGCAAACCTGATAATCTTTTTGCGGGTGTTCGTTATGTCCTGCGCAAGCCTGTTCGCGCTGCTTTACTTTGGGCAAAGTCCATGGATGTTTTTGTTTTTCGGGGAAATTCTTACGCTGTTTTTTTGGTTTGCCGCCACAGGAGTTTTTCATAAAAAAACATCGCGGTTTTTATTGCTGGACAATTCTCTCGAACAGTCGGGAAACGTTATAAATTTCTCTGTAAACGGCGACATAGAAAGCATTTGCGGCGCTTCAGAAAAGATAACAGCTTTTTGCGCGAATAACGGAATGTCCCCAAAGCAAACAATGAAAATCAGTCTTGCACTCGAAGAAATTATGGCGCTTATCTCCTCGAAAAACGAAAGCACCGTGGAATTTGATCTGCGGGTATACTCGCTTCAGGGAGTTATAGGAATACGGATACGCTACGGCGGGAACGACTTTAACCCGCTTGTATGTGGGGACAGTGACGATGAGTATATTGGCGTTCGCCTTATCGAGAGCATATGTGAGCAGATACTGTATCAGCGCACATTCGGCACAAACACCGTACAGATCTTTGTGGAAGGGGGAGTTTCCGCACAATGAAAACCGAATACGGACGGCTTGGCGAAGAAGCTGTCAAGCGCCTCGAAGCGTCGGCACAAAATGCTGAGGCGGTGCAGACAAAATTTCTCCTCAATTGGCTGAATGAAAACAAAGATACCGAATTCGGCAGAAGATACGGCTTCGGGAAGATTGATTCTGTCAGTGAGTATCGGAAAAAAGTTCCTCTTTCCTCATATGTGGATTACGCCCGATACATTGAACGAATTATTGACGGAGAAAAAAATATTCTGACCGCGCGGGACGCCGTTTACTTCTGTATAAGCTCCGGAACCGTGGGAGATGAAAAATATATTCCCCTAACCGAATACGATCTTGAAGCCCATTATATTTTTATGTACGGCGCGGTTTTCGGACAAATCCGCGATTATTATAAAGAATTAAGCGAAGAGGATATTTTCGGAAAAATATTTCAGATAGGCGAATTCGCAAAAACATATATGCCCGACGGAAGAATGAACGGTATACGTTCCGGCTGTATTTATCAATGGCTTGACAGAAACGGGGGATTTGACGCTTCCGATTACTGCGTTCCAAAGGAAATACTGTTTCCCGATTTTCTGGAGGATATGTTGTATATCAAGGTCAGATTTGCGCTTGTGGAGCGGGATTTGACGGCAATACACGGCGTTTTTATCAACCGCGCCGCGGGGGTGACCGAGTATATTCTACGTAATTGGGAGCTTTTGCTGAATGATATGGAATTTGGTACGGTGAGCGCAGATATTTCCGAAAAACAAAGAAAATATATTGTCGAAAATCTTCCGCCCAATCCCGAACGCGCGAGGGAACTTCGGAATATTCCGCGTGAGAATATGCATAAAGGAATAATTAAGAAAATCTGGAAAAATGTAAAATACATTCTTGCGATAGGCGGCGACAGTTTTTTTTATTATACCGAAAAAATGCGCGGCTACGCGGGTGATGTTCCTTTGCATTTTTTTGTTTACGCCGCTTCGGAAGGCGTTTTCGGGCTGGCGGAGAACGTTAGCGCGGCGGACAGATATATGCTGCTGCCCGAATCGGTTTTCTTTGAATTTATCCCGGAGGACGGAGACAGCGCGCCGCTGCTTATGAGCAGCGTTGAAGCGGGAAAACAATATGAGCTTGTTGTAACCAACCGTTCCGGACTGTACCGTTACAGGCTCGGAGACATTGTCAGGGTAGTGGGAATGCGCGGGAATACGCCGATTGTGAAATTCTGTTACAGACGAAATCAGATAATAAATATAGCGGGAGAGAAAAGCAATCAGCAGCAGTTTGACTCGGCTGTAAAAAAGTTTGCGGAGCTTACGGGAACCGAAGTCAGCGGATATTGCGTCCAAGAGGACTTTTCGGGGATCGCGCCGAGATACTTGTTTTATATGGAGTGCAAAAAAATCCCCGAAAGCGCCGACAAAATCTTTGAGAGATGTATGTGCGAAGCAAACAGGGAGTATAAATCGTGTCTGAATATGCGTGAAATTGAGCCGCTTCGTATCGAATACCTTCGGGAAGGAAGCTTCAGACGCTACGAGCAAGCGATTTCCGATAGCGGAAAGCCCACGGCGCAAATCAAAATGCCGCATTTTCTGAATACAAAGGAAAAGAAAAGCTTTTTTGCGGCGCAGATTATAAACGTGGAGGGAAAAACATGAAAAAGCTCACCGGAATAGCGGGAAAGCTTACGATAGGAGTAATTCTTTTCGGGATATTATTGGGTATAGTATGCAGTATGGTCGGTTATATTGAGTTTACTGCGGTACTTGAACAGCAGTATAACGATTCGGCATACGAGACAGCGGAAACGGCGAGAGCAATTTTAAATCCGGACAAATTCGGGCAATATCTTGAAACGGGGGAGACCGATGAGGAGTATGATAATATTCTGGCGAGATTAGACGCGCTTACCGACGCGACCAACGTCACGTTTATATACGCGGCGAAAGTAAGCGAAGATTACAAAACGCTTACATACATTTATGATACGGTCAACTCAAACACAGGCTTCAGCCGATATCCCCTCGGCTACACAGCTTCCGATCTTGACGAAAAGCATACTGAAAACGTAATTAAAATTATGACGGAAGGCGGGCGCGCGGAAAAATATCTGTATTCATACTCAAATGAATCGGGCGCGCATACGACAGCCGCTGTTGACGTGAAAAACTCTGACGGCAAAATAATCGCAATGCTTTGCGTCGAAAAGCCGATGACGCGCCTTGAGACCGCGCGGAATACCTACGTCCTGCATGTTATTTTATGGACGCTGGCGGCGATAATCCTGTTTATTTTCTTGTATGCGGTTATACTGCGGCATGGGGTTATAAAGCCGATCCTGACTGTCACGGACGAAGCGAAGCATTTTGCGGAAAGCAACACTCCCTCCGAAAATTTGTCTGTAATCAAGCAAAAAGACGAAATAGGAATTTTGGCGCGTGCGGTTGAAAAAATGGAAACGGACATCGTCGAATACACCGAAAATCTTACTGCGATAACCGCCGAAAAGGAGCGGGTGAACACCGAGCTTTCCGTGGCGACAAGGATTCAGGCGAATATGCTGCCCAGCATTTTCCCCGCGTTCCCCGAACGCAGAGAGTTTGATATTTACGCAACCATGAACCCCGCAAAAGAGGTGGGCGGCGACTTTTACGACTTCTTTATGGTGGACGAACGGCATCTCGCTGTCGTTATGGCGGACGTATCGGGAAAGGGGGTTCCCGCGGCGCTGTTTATGGTCATCGGAAAGACGCTGATAAAGGATCATACTCAGCCTGGCAAGGATTTGGGCGAGGTATTCACCGAGGTGAACGAGCTGCTTTGCGAGTCCAACAGCGAGGGCTTGTTTATAACCGCGTTTGAGGGCGTTCTTGATTTGGTAAGCGGTGATTTCCGCTTCGTCAATGCGGGTCATGAGATACCATTTATATGCAAAAGGGGCGGCAAATTTGAACCGTACAAGGTGCGCGCGGGTTTTGTGCTTGCGGGTATGGAGGGTATGCGCTACAAGTGCGGCGAGATGCATTTGGAAATAGGCGATAAAATATTTCAATACACGGACGGCGTTACCGAGGCGACAAACGCGCAGAACGAGCTGTACGGAATGGAGCGCCTGACCGCGGTTCTCGGCGAACATTCAGAGCTTTCGCCCGCGGAGCTGCTCCCGAAAATAAAAGAGGAGATCGACGGCTTTGTGGGCGGCGCGTCGCAGTTTGACGACATTACGATGCTTTGTCTGGAGTACAGGGCAAGAATGGAGGAGCGGAAATGAAAGAGCTGACAATTGATGCAACGATTGAAAACGTTGCTGCCGTAACCGCGTTTGTAGATGAACAGCTGGAACAGCTTGACTGCCCTTTGAAAACGCAGATGCAGGTAGATATAGCGATTGACGAGCTGTTTGGGAATATTGCCAATTACGCATATAATCCCGAAGTCGGCGCGGCAACTGTGCGTGTGGAGGTAACCGAAAACCCGCTTGCTGTTGTGATAACATTTATCGACAACGGAACGCCTTACGATCCTCTTGCAAAATCCGACCCCGATATTACGCTTTCCGCCGAGGACAGACAAATTGGCGGACTTGGTATTTATATGACGAAAAAGCTGATGGACGATATTTCGTATGAGTACCGGAACGGAAAGAATATTTTGAAGATAAGAAAAAATATATAAAGGAGCGCAATCCAAATGAAAATAATCAAAAAGGTTATGTGTTTTCTGCTGCCTGTCGTTGTGGGGCTTACGCTGGTTGGCTGTGCGAAGCGCATAACTGACGTATCACAGCTTGCGGGGCAGAAAATCAGAGTAAGAACGGTTTCCGCCTTGGAAGCCGTGACAGATGAATTCATAGACAACGCTCAGAAAGAACATCGCGAACCCTTCACGGATACGGAAAAGAGCGAAATTATCGATATATCCCAGCTTAACGGACGAAGCATAGGCGTTATAACCGGCACTGTATTTGACGTAATGATTGACGATGCTTTTGAAAACGTCCGCAAAGAGTATTTTGAATCCTACCCGGACCTGATCATTGCTTTGAAACAGGGAAAGGTATCGGCATTTCTTACCGACGAACCGGTTGCGCGTTTACTGTGCTTCGAGCAAGACGGAATACGATATCTGGAAAAATACGTCAGCCGTGACGATTATGCCTTTATGTTCCCAAAAACCGAGAATGGAGCCGCACTGCGCGACTGCTTCAATGAATTTCTCGCTGAAATACGCGCGAACGGCACTTTGAACCAGATCGAGGACATATGGTTCGGCGGCGGCGAGTCGGTTAAAAATGTGACTTATCCGGTTTCACCGGATGGGGCGGAGACTCTGCAATTTATTACAAACAGTGACGCGGCCCCCTTCTGTTATGTCAAGAATGAAAAAATTGTCGGATATGACATTGATATACTGTGTCGGTTTTGCGAAAAATACGGTTACGGACTTGAGATTTCAGACGCGGCTATGGCGTCGTTAATTCCCGCGCTTGTAACGGGAAAAGCGGACTTGGCGGCGGGCTGTATTGCCGTAACTGAGGAGCGCGCTGAAAGCGTATATTTTTCCGACGCGAATTATGAGGGCGGCGTGGTCGCGGTGGTGGCTGATGAAAACACTGCGGGAGATCAGCTCGGATTTTTTGAAGGATTAAAGGAGAGCTTTTATAAAAATTTTATAAAAGAAAACCGATGGAAAATACTGCTGTCAGGTCTTGGAATAACGGTTCTTATTTCGGTATGTTCGGGAATATTCGGCGCGGTTCTGGGCTTTGGCGTTTGTATGCTTAGGCGCTCTCAAAATAAAATACTCGGCGGTATTGCCGCCGTATATATACGAATTATGCAAGGTACGCCGATTCTTGTTTTTTTGATGATCTTATATTATGTAATATTCGGTAAGAGCGATATATCTCCGGTTATTGTGGCAATTATCGGATTTAGCGTCAATTTCTCCGCTTATGTATCGGAAATTATGAGAACGGGGATTGAGGCTGTGGATAAGGGGCAGAATGAAGCGGCGCTGGCTCTCGGATATACAAAAACGCAGAGCTTCTTTAAAATCGTGTTCCCGCAGGCGGCAAGACATTTTCTCCCCGTTATCAAGGGTGAATTCATCTCGCTGGTGAAGATGACCTCCATTGTGGGATATATCACCATTCAGGACCTTACAAAAGCTTCGGACATTATCCGAAGCCGCACATACGAAGCATTTTTCCCGCTTATTGTTACCGCGGTAATTTATTTTGTGATCTCGTGGCTGCTGACTGTGGCGCTCAGCAGAATTGAAATACGTCTTGACCCCAAAAAACGCCAAGGACAGAGAAAGGCGGCTGATTGATTTATGATAACTATACGCGGACTAAAAAAAGAATACCCGAATATAACGCCTCTCCGAAACGTTAATGCAGAGATAAGCAAAGGCGATGTGATCTCGGTCATAGGTCCCTCCGGCACGGGAAAAAGCACGCTTCTGCGCTGTATAAACCGCTTGGAAACGCCCACATCGGGTGATATCCTGATTGACGGAGAGAATGTCTGCGACAAAAAAGCAGACCTCTCAAGGCTGCGCCGCAAAATGGGCATGGTCTTCCAAAGCTTTAATTTGTTCGGGCATATGAGCATTATTGAAAATCTGATGTGCGCTCCAATGGACTTGTTGGGAAAATCCAAAACACAGGCGTATGAGCGGGGAATGGAGCTGCTTCAAACGGTGGGATTGGCGGCAAAAGCAGACAGCTTTCCTGATGAGCTGTCCGGCGGTCAGAAGCAGCGCGTGGCGATCGCGAGAGCATTGGCAATGGAACCCGAAATTTTGCTTTTTGACGAACCCACAAGCGCCCTTGACCCCACTATGGTAGGAGAGGTTCTCTCGGTTATAAAGCGCCTTGCGGACGACGGAATGACTATGCTTATCGTCACTCACGAAATGAATTTCGCTAAAAACGTGTCAAACCGCGTTTTTTACATGGACGAGGGCATTATCTACGAGGACGGCACGCCGCAGCAGATATTTGAAAATCCCCAAAATGAAAAAACACGGATATTTATTAAGCAACTGAAGGTGTTAAGCGAAATCATTAACCAAAAGAATTTTGATTTTCCCGCTATAAATTCAAGACTTGAAGTGTTCGGCCGCCGCCAGATGATGTCCCAGAAACAGATATACAGAATGCAGCTTGTGTTTGAAGAGGTTGTACTGCAAAAGCTGATTCATAAAGGAAGTATCGGTGAAATCCGCATGGATATAGAACATTCCGAAAGGGAAGGTTCCGTGAATATGATTTTTGAATATAACGGAGAAAAATATGATCTCTTGGGCGACGAGGAGGAGCTGGCTGTGATAACGCTTAAAGGCATTGCCGAATCTATAGAATATAAATATGAAGGAAAGAAAAATCATCTTATTCTGTCGATTTAGGACAACGCCGCACAACGCAAAACAAAATCATCGTAGCCTGCAAAATTTGTTTTGGAAAAGTCCGAATTACATTAATACTAATAACCATTTCAACACAGAATAAAATCAGAGTTGAAATGGTTATTACACCCAAAGCACTATTAACTAATTAAAATCCATTTTTCTAAATTTTAATTGGTTAATAGTATAAGCTATAGAAAACACGTTGGTCTCAATTCCGACGTGTTTTCATCAATTATAATTCTATTCTAATATTTATAATAATCCCTTTTTGAACCGTGGGAATTACGTCGGGTTAAAAAGGGATTGGTATTACATATCCCTCATGCGGAATTGGTGCGGAACGGCAAAAATATTTATCCGCGGCCAAATCTTAAACATCAACTTTTCCTTATTCCAAAAAAGAAAAACGACCCGTCAAAGGCCGCCGAAATAAAATAAGATAAAATAAGGAGAAGTAATTTTATGAAAAAACGGAAGGAAAATTAGGAAAACTCATTATGAACAGTATCCGTAGCTGCGGCGTTCCTTCAAAGAGCGCCGTCAGCCCTCACTCTTGTTTTTAACAATATAATTATAGATAACGTCTACTGCACAGTCAATACCGCAGTAACCGCTGTCTATGCACAAATGGTAATTCTTGGCAATCCCCCACTTGCGGTCGGCATGGAAATTATAATAATTCTGCCTGCGCTTATCCTTGGTGAGGATAACGCTTTCCGCCTTGGCGGGGTCAACTCCGTCTATACGAACCGCTCTTTCCTTTCGGAAATCCATATCGGCATGTACAAAGATTTTTACTAAATTAAGCATGTCACTGAGAACATAATCGGAGCAACGGCCTATTATAACACAAGGACCTTCGTTGGCTGCCTTGCGTATAACGTTGGACTGCGCCAGATAGATATTGTCCTCCATGGACAGAACCGAGGTTCCGAAACGATCCGCCTGCGCGCCTCTGTAAAGAGCATACAGCAGGCTGTTTCCCGCGTGGCGCTCGGTATCCTCAAAAAAGGCGGGAATAAGACCGCTTTCCTGTGCGGCTTTTTCAATAAGAGCATTGTCATAAAAAGGAATATTAAGCTTATCGGCAAGCTTTTGTCCGATCTCTCTTCCGCCGCTTCCGTATTGGCGGCTTATGGTGATGATCTTCTTTGTTCCGGCATTTGTAACGCTC
>CANDLP010000002.1 GCA_947385505.1 uncultured Clostridia bacterium | reverse complement strand
TCCATAAAGGTTGAATATCCAAAAGAAAGCTCGGAAATAATAGTCGCCGCCCTTACCGTATTTTTAGACAATTCAAAGGACGAATGGGGCTCGTTAAAGAAAAAGCTGAAAATTTTTGCAGGAGTGCTTGAAACATGCCTTAAAACTACTAAGGGGAGTTTTGACTTTTTGTTTGAGGGGCTTGAGCAATAATGAAAATGAGAAATAAAATAAAGAAGACTTTTGTCGTTCTGGTTTTATCAGTTACACTTCTTGTTCTGTCCTCCGCCTGTTCGCTTAGTCCTCGGTATTTTCATACTTTCAGCGAAAGCATAAGAACTATTGTGAATACTGTGAAAAATACTTCCCAATACAGCCTTGATCCCGAAATATGGAACTATATCCCGGAAATAAAAACAAACCGGAAAAGCGATTTTGAATATTCCTATTCTTACAGCGGAGAAGAAAAATCGGTAATAATAACCGATTACAAGGGAGAGAGCGAAGCCGTAAGAATCCCTGATAGGATAAACGGAGTAAGTGTTGGGGAAGTAAATTTCGATAACGTGGAAAAAAGCATTACGGAAATAGCGCTTCCCGATACCGTAAAGCGGCTGAGCTTAAGCAGAGACATAAGAAAGTCTCTTAAATACATAAATCTTCCCCGTGAGCTTTCTTTTAGTGTCTATAAATCTCCCTTCAGCGGACTTCCCTCTTTGGAAACAGTTTATATCAACGAAGGAAGGCTCCGAATACCCGAAAGGACGTTTATTAACTGCAAAAGCCTTAAGAAGGTTTATATCCCCGATTCGGCGTTTGAAATAGGAATTGCCGCCTTTAAGGACTGCACAAGCCTTGAAAGTATGGTTTTTCCGCAGAGGATTAGTATGATATGCAAAAACGCATTTGAAAATACGGGGCTTGTATCGGTTAAAGCGGAAGGATGCCTGAACGGCATAGAATTCGAGGCATTTAAAAACTGCTTGTCTCTTAAGGAGTTCAGCGCCGAAGTAAACGGTACTGTGGGGGATTTTGTTTTTAACGGCTGTAAAAGCCTTGAGACTCTTTCGCTGAAATGTAATGAAGGTTTTAAAAAGGGCTTCGGCGTTCTTTGGGGCTGCTCCGCTCTTGAAACTATTTGTATAGAGGGAAATCTGGATACGCTCCAATACGAAGATTTTAACGAATGTACGGGTTTAAAAAACATAAACATAAAGGGCGATGTGGATTTTGTGGAAGAAAGCTCCTTTTTTGAACACCCTGCCCTTGAAAAGGTGGATATATCCGGGTATGTATTGAGAATAGAGGAAAACGCATTTTACAAATGCGAAAAGCTGAAAAGCTTCAACGTATCGGGAACGGTGGGAAATATTGAAGACTACGTCTTTTTTCATTGCGGCGCTCTTTCGGAAGCAAGCTTCGGCGGGATACGGCGTATGGGGAGAAGCGTTTTCGCGGATTGTGCAAGCCTTACGGAGTTTGTGATACCGGAAGGGCTTACCTATATACCTTATTCAATGTTTTACGGCTGCGAAAAGCTTGAATCCGTCACAATACCTGAAAACGTTTATGAAATAAGAGACTTTGCGTTTTATAATTCGGGTCTTACATCCATAGAAATTCCCGGCAACATCTTAAGGATAGGCGTTGCCGCCTTTGAAGGGTGCGATAAGCTTATATCCGTTAACCTCATGGAGGGGGTGGAGGAAATGGGCAGATTCGCTTTCAGCTTTTGCGGTAATCTTAAAAGCATAAATATACCGAAAAGTGTTGAAAAAATAGAGTATTCCACATTTGACTGCTGTGCCTCCCTTGAGGAAATAAAGCTTCATGATAAAATAACCGAAATAGAGGGATACGCGTTTTCCCGATGCAAAAGTCTTGAATCGGTCACAATCCCCGCTTCGGTAAAAAAGATCGGGGACGCCGCATTTGTAAGGTGTTCGGGGCTTACGGAGGTTATCATAGAAAACGGAGTCGAGGAAATAGAAAGCAACGCTTTCAGCGAATGTACCTCCCTTAAAAACATCACGCTCCCCGACAGCCTCACAAAAATCGGGTCACGCGTTTTTTCGTATATTGACGACATAGAGATCACATATAAAGGCGCCGTTTACGGCGGCCCCGATATTGCTGAGGCGGTAAACGGACGGAATGATTAGTATTATTGTGAAAAAACAAAATACCTTGTATCCCAAAAGATACAAGGTATTATTTTATACGGCTTCGTAAAAAATTACGCGGAAGCGGCGGCCTTCTTCGCCATTCTCGATTTAAGACGGGCGGCCTTATTTTTATGGATAAGTCCCTTGCCTGCGGCCTTATCAAGCTTCTTAACGGCGGTAAGTCTTGCTTCTGCGGTTGCGTCAGCGGCTCTTGCCTGCTTCATAACGGTCTTGAGCTGAGTCTTGGCGGCCTTGTTGCGGGCTTGTCTTACTTTGGAGACTAAAACTCTCTTCTTGGCAGATTTAATGTTAGGCATCGTTACACCTCCTTACATATATAAAAATATGAAATTCAATGCTTTTTAAAGACAATAAACAGGAATTGTTTATTTGAAAGCAATTCTTTCTTTTTCTGCACGATATATTTTACCACAAAAAAAAGAAAAATTCAAGACTTTTTAAACTTTTTTTAAAATATTGGTATATTTCCACAAAGAAGAGAAAAAATCAGTTATACAAAGTGATTTTATTGTTAAAAATATGAAAGGAAAATGCCGTGAAAACAGGAAGAAGCGACTTAGCGGCGGAATTTGCCGCCGATCTTGACGAAAACGACGTAAAGCTTACCGAGACCTTATATGAAGGGATAAAAGCGACCGACGTGACTTTGGGGAACAGGGGAGGAAAGCTTATAGGAAAGCCTAAGGGCAGATATATCACTCTTCACTGTGAAAATGAGGATAAGCTCCGCCTGGGCTGTGCGGTGGCGCACTGTATAAAGGAGCTTTTACAGCCGTCCATGCCGTGGGAAAAGGTAATGGTTGCGGGTCTTGGAAACGAAAGAGTCACTCCCGACAGCTTAGGGGCGAGAACAGTAAGGCGTATTCCCGCTACAGCGCATCTTTCATCTGCCGATGAATTCAAGGAGCTTGGGCTTCGTCCCGTGGTGGTGATAGAAACCGGGGTAATGGGGCAAACGGGGCTTGAAAGCGCGGACTGCCTTAATTTTGTGGCAAAAAACGTTCTGCCGGCGGCAATAATTGCCATTGACAGCTTAGCCTGCGGAGATTTTTCCCGTTTGGGCTCCACCATACAAATCACCGATTCGGGAATAGCGCCGGGAAGCGGCGTAGGCGGAAGCCGCCGTCCCCTTAATAAGGAGGTTATAGGCAGCAAGGTGATAGCGGTTGGCGTTCCCACCGTAATTGATCTTGACAGCGTTACCGATAAGGTCAGCTATCCGATGATGGTGACTCCGAGAGATATTGACGGGGTTATCGGACGTTTTTCGGAAATAATCGCCATGGGCGTAAATTCCGCACTTAATCCCACTCTCACCAAAGAGGAAATTGATATGCTGAGCTTCTGATTAAAAAAATCCTAATAAAAAAAGCTGTATAAAGTCATATGTCCGTTCCCTTCCCCATATATATTTACTGCGTCCCGGATCAGACTTATCCATCAGTGTCAAAAGGGGGACAATAAAAAAGGACAAAAATAAAAACGGAAGTTTAAAATTTTATCTTATAAGTCTTTATCACCCATTATTTTAAACTTCCTTAAGGAAGGACAGGTAACGGAAATGAAAAAGAAAGCAGCCCTGAAGTTTGCCGTCTCAGCTCTCGCTGTGGGGGCTTTGCCGTTTGTTGTGACAAGAGCGGTCAACAGCCCGCCGGATATGACTAAGCTTGTGGCGGCGGCGGTCAATTTTACCGCTTCTCCCGCCTTTGCGGAAACTGAGGATATCGGAAACGGCAGTCTGATATTGTATAAGCCGACGCCCGAAGGAGCGGAAGAGGCTTTGACTCACAGCGGGAAAATTGTTCCCAAAAAAGAATTTGAGGAAAGGGAAAGTTACGGTTATACACAAACTTCACCGGATCAAGCCGCATGGGAAGAGCCGGCCGCTGCCGAAACCGAAGCGTCCGGCGAAACGGGGGCTGAATTCTCGTCGGAAGACACTTTATCGTTTGACGCCGAGCCAAGTTATGAATTAACCTCCGATCCGGCTTCGGAAAACCCCTCCGAAACGGTTTCCGACGCTCTCCCCGACCAAACCGCCGCTCCCGAAACTGGCCCGATTGAAAAAAATTACATAATAACCCAAAATATCAGCGAACAAAAAGAAGATCTTTCCGTTTTTAACAGCCGAGACCTACAGGTCGAGCATATGACCTTTGAATCCAACAACGGAGCTAATTTCCTGTGGCTGAATGAAGGCGGGCAGGTAAGAAACTGCACCGAGCTTGACAACGATTTTATCAGGGAGCAGATGAACGTTCCCACCGATATTAAAATAGAAGCCTTTTCCGATCAGCCCCAAGTGCTTATAATGCACACTCACGCCTGTGAAAGCTATCTGACCGGAGACGGAAGCTTTCAGGACGAAACCTATACCTGCCGCACAGCCGACGCTTCCCAGAGCGTTGTGGCGGTGGGCAGGAAAATAGCGGAAAAGCTGGCGGAAAACGGTATTTGCGTGCTTCACGACGGAACGCTTCACGATTACCCTTCCTACAACGGTTCTTATGACAGGGCGGAGAAAACGATAACCGATATTCTTGCGGCATATCCTTCCATAAAAGTGGTACTTGATATACACAGAGACGGGATAGTGGAGGAGGACGGCACGCCGATAGCGGCGGTAAACGAAATAAACGGAAAAAAAGCGGCGCAGGTGATGATAATTTCCGCCGCATCGGACGGTTACTATTATGTACCTAATTATCTGGAGAACTTTCATTTTGCCTGTCTTCTCCAACAGTATATGGAAAAGGAAAACAACGGAATCACCCGCCCTATTCTTTTTGAGTACTGTCAATACAATCAGCATTTAACTACAGGATCTCTTCTTATAGAGGTGGGATCGCAGGGCAATACGCTGGAACAGGCCTTGTACAGCGGCGAACTTATCGGCGAAAGCATTGCCAAGGCTCTTTTGTCGATAAGCGAATGATACATACCAAACAGCGTAAATAATTAAGAATAAATACCGCCCCCACTCCGATGCGCAAAAAAAGTGTGCAGAGGAGGGGGGCGGTATTGGTATAAAATAAAAATTATCTTTTTCTCTTTACAACGTATCCTTTTTATGATATAATCCCTTTAACCAAAACAAAAGGAGGTTCCGAGATCAATCATGAATACAGAAAAAAAGGACATAAATTTTAAAACCGCCGCTGAGCTTGTAAAAGCAATGGGCATAGGCTGGAACTTGGGTAATACTTTAGACCCCATAAACAGCTCAAAAGCGAAAACCGATCTGGATTACGAAACCGCGTGGCACAATGTCAGAACCACAAAAGAGCTTATCGCTTTTATAAGGTCGGAGGGCTTTGATACCATACGTCTTCCCGTCACATGGATAAACCACATTAACCCCGAAAGCTATGAAATAAACAAGCCGTGGCTGGACAGGGTGCGTGAGATAACCGACTGGTGTATGGAGGAGGGGTTTTACGTTATACTTAACCTTCACCATGACGAGGAATGGATCAACACCGCATCGGCCGATTACGACGGCGTTATGAAGAGATATAAAGCGCTGTGGAATCAGATTGCTTCCGAATTCGGCGATTATTCCCACAAGCTTATTTTTGAGTCCATGAACGAGGTAGAGTTTAAGGATATCGGGGAATCCAAAGGCTGCGAGCTTATAAGCCGCATAAACGCCGAATTTACTTCTCTTATCCGCAATAGCGGGAAAAGGAACGCCGACCGTTATCTGCTGCTGGCGGGTTACCGTACAGATATAGATATCACCTGCGGTGAAAGCGGCTTTGTGCTCCCCGATGACAACAGGATAACATTATCGCTTCATTACTATTCGCCCGCCGAATTTGCCATAGCTAACAAAAAAACCTCGTACGGGTACCAAATGACATGGGGAACCGAAGAGGATATTGAATATTTGGACGGTCAGATGAAAAAGCTTAAGGACAGGTTTATCGATAAGGGGATTCCGGTTATTCTTGGAGAATACGGCTGTACTTTGAGAGATAAGGATTTGGATTGCAGAAAGCTTTATCTTATAAAGGTGGCGGAATATTGTCTTAAGTACGATATATGTCCGATATTGTGGGACAACGGCGAAGAGGTTGACAGAGTCAACCTTCGCTGGAGAACCGAAGGACTCGGTAAGGCATTAAGAGAAGCGGAAAACAAATACGGAAAATAATTGTATTCCGAAAGGGGGACGGCTGTCCTTTTTATCAGAACCTATCTTCACAAGATATTGCACGCGTCTTTTCGGCAAATTTTGCCGAATACTGCGTCAAAAATCCTTGACGGGCGACAGCCTGCCTGCTGATTTTTTCCTTGTCTTCGACAAAATTTGCTCGAAAATTCCCGCACAAATCTTGTAAAAACAGGTTTTTAAATTGAAAATCTCCCTTTACCAAAAAGGCAAAGGGAGATTTTCACATATTGAAGTAAGAGAAAAACAAGCTGTAAAGTGAAAAAAGTTAATATAATATTGATAACTATTTATAAAACGGATAAACTATTTTTTAAACGCATGCCGCCTTAGCGGCATGGTGAGGGAGCTTTGCTCCCTCAGTTATTGATTGAACTTAAATAACCACCGCCTGCGAAGGTGCTTCGGCAACTCCAAATGGTTATTATAAAACCAAAAAATCGGTTATTCGTTCCTTATTGCTTCGAGAGCGCTGATCTTTACCGCTCTGTTAGCTGGATAGAAGCCCGAAATAAGACCTATTACTGTTGAGAAGGCCAACGCTAAAAGCACCAGCCATAAGGGTATAATGGAGATAGGCGAACTGCCGTCGGTGTATATCCCGAACATATTGGCAAAGGTATCGCTTCCCAAGGTATTCATTACTGCCGAAATAACATAGCTGATAACGGTGCCTATCGCCCCGCCCAAAAGCCCTATCATTCCCGCTTCCATAAGGAATACAACCCTTATATTGCTGATAAAGCAGCCTAAAACCTTCATAATGCCTATTTCTCTGGTGCGCTCATAAATCGACATTATCATGGTATTGGTAATGCCTATGGCAGCGACCAAAAGGCTTATTGCTGCCAGACAGCCGAGTACCATCTGTACTACGCCAAGCTGCCCCTGCATGCTCTTTCTTTGAGAAGCCATGCTTGAGGTGTTGTAGCCCAGGTCGGAAAGTATGGTTTCCACAGCGTCCACATTGTTTATATCGTCCACCCAGAGCTTTATCTGTGAAAATTCCGGATCTTTGGCGTCTTTTACATTGTTAAGGCGGTTATAGCTGTTGATTATCTCCTTTGCAAGATCCATATCTATCATTAAGCTGTATACGGTTTGCCAGTCGTTATCCTGCTCCAGCACCGCCGCGGTGGTCATTTTGAATTCATAGGCTCTTCCGCCGCTCTGGTAGGTTCCGTCGTCATTTTGTTTTTTCATATTGTTAACATAAATAAGAACGCTTTCGGTCATTGGGTCGAAAAAAGGCTCCGACCATGTGCCGTCGGGAAGCATCTGCTTATAGGTGTAGGAATTCTGACCTCTTTTTTTGGTGTCGCGGAACTGATATGCAGCCTCGTTTCCGAATACCAAAGTATGGAGAGTATCGTCTCCCGAAGGGTAATCGCCTTGTTCGGGAACATAACCCATTTTTTCAAGGGCGCTGAAATCCACTCCGTATATCTCCATCCAGCTGGCCCGGTATCTTCCGTTTTTGCCTGCCGTAACGGTTACGTAATTGCTGTCCACTTCAATCTTTGGGAATACGGTTTCCACATGGTCAAGGTTTTTCATCATCTCCAGCGCGTCCTCGTCAAGACTCGGTCTGTCTTCGGAATTGCTGTTACTGTCGCCTACCCACATATAACGGCTGTTGCCGTAAATAGTAATGGCGTTAAGATCGCCCCATGAAGCCAGCATATTGTCCATGGCAGCGTTCATTCCCTGCCCTAATGAGATCATGACGATAATGGCGCAGCAGCCTATTATTACACCGATAACCGTAAGCAGCGTTCTGCCCTTGCGCCTCCAAAGATTACGGAGACACATGATTATCATATCAAACAGTTTCATTTTTGTGACTGTCCTTTCCTGTCAGCACTTGCAAAGTTTTATGTTGCCGTTAGTCATCGTCATCCTCAAGCTCTCTTTTCTTTTTCTTATGCTTCACAACGATAACTATAACGATTATCGCCACCACCACAACACCGCCGCCGATAGCGAACCATGCCCACATCGGGAAGCCGCTTTCGCCTTCCATGCCCGGTTCCATCATTCCGGGATCGTCTGTCCAGCCCGGATCAACTACCGGCTGATCCCAGTTATAGGAAATTACGTTAAAGGAGAACGGGAGCTTTTGTTCCTTCTGCGTACCATTGGAATCCTCATAGGTTACAACTATGCTGCCCTTTACGTTTCCTTCAACATTCGGCGTGATCTGTACGTCGTAATATTCTTCGGACCCGCTGTTTACGTTGCCCACATAATAAGTGCCCTGAGATTTGTCAAAGCCTTCGCCCTCAACGTCGGCGGTCACGTTATAAACTGCGCTTTTGCCTTTGTTTACAAAGCTTGTGCTTATATATACGGTTTCGTTTAAGCCTGCCGATTCGGGATACTGCGCGGGGTTAAGGGTGAAGCGGTCCTCCTGTTGGAGAGGAATGGTTATGGTTTCGGTAACAGTCTCTCCCTTTGCCCTTTTTCCGTTGGCTGTGTATTCATAATCAAATGTGACGTTTACGGGATAACTGTCCGGCTTGGAATCTGCGCGGGGGAGAAGATCTATTTCAATATCGGTGGTTGACTTTCCGGGAAGGCTCTCAATAAAGAACGAGTTTGAGGAATTGGCGGGAGAGAAAGCAACGCCGCTGTCGCCGTTGCCTGCGCCGCCGTTTATGGTGACTTTAAGGTTTTCAATGGCCGTTGCCGAATCGGCGTTCTGAATGGTAAGCTTTAAAGGAAATGCGGTGCCGCCGATAACGTATTCGCCGCCGAAATCGTAATTCTGGATAATTATGGGAGGGGCAAAAACGGTGTTGTCGGGATTCTTGTCTTCGGAGGGTACGCAGGAAGCGGTGGTGTATACGGTAGAGGTAACATTGCCGAAGCTTAGCTCTACGGGGATAACCTCACGCATGGACGATATTCCGTCGCAGCCAATAAGCGGGAAGGTAAAGCTTTTGCTTTCCCCCGCCTTTATATCAAAGCCCCTGTATGTAAGACCGCTGTCAATGGCAAACTTGCTGCCCGTAAGCTCCTGAACGGAAACACGGGCGTTTTTGACGTCCTTTGAGGCTGTGTTTTTAAGGGTGAGGGTGAGGGTGAATTTTGTGCCCTTCTGAATGGCGTTGCTGCTGAAGGAATAATCTGTCATGCTGATATCATATTGACCGAATTCCTCTTCGTCGGGAGCTTTTTCCTTCGGCTTGCACTGAAGTATTACGGAGGTTGAGAAAACCTGCGCCGAATCGGCGCTTCCGTTTATTTTATATTCAACCTGTACGGGAATGCTTTCACGTACGTTGACGATACCGTCGCAGGCTACGAGAGGAAATGTAACCTTAGCCTGACCGTCCTTGTTTATATTCACCGTTTTTGTGGAAAAGCCGCCGTCAAGAACAAACTTGGAGCTGTCAAGACCTTCCAGCTTCACCTTAACGTCTTTTAAATCTATTTTACAGTCGTTTTTAAGCGTTAAAGAAAGCTCAAAGCTGTCTCCCGGCTTTACTTCGTCCCGGCTTACGTCATAAGAGGAGACAATAAGACCTGTAGACACCACGTCGCTTTCCACTCTTACGGGAATGGTAAAGCTTCCGGTAGACAATTCGCTTCCGTTTGACCCGAATACCGAGATGTTCAGGGTGAGGTTGTATATTCCCGTAGCCGTGGATGCGGGAGCGGAAACCTTGAAGGTAAACTGAGGACTGAAGGAAGAACTGGTCTGTGTCTCCGTGGTTTCTACCAGAATATTTCCGTCGGAAGAGGAAAGCGTCGCCGCAACGTTGGCGAAATTGCCGTTATTTAGATTTTTAAGCTTTATTGTAACGTTACCGCTCTCTCCCGCCTTAAGAGCGTAGGTGTTTGAGGAGGCTAAAGCAAATTTGGCGGCAGAGGGGTCGGAGGGATCGGATCCCGTTTCGGGGGCGCATTCGGATATGGCTATGGTTATGGGAACAGAAATACTTTGTCCGCCGCTTTCATAGCATACATTGTATGTAAAGGAATCGCCCTTTCCAAGATAGGTTATATCGGTAAAATATGCGGTGATGTATAAAAAGCTTCCTATAATTGTGGGACTTAATATAGTTGAGCTTGTATCCATAAGGTTAAAGCTTTCGTTGGAAACTCCGAAGGCAAAAATATTATTGTCGTCTACCATTTCCCAAGGGTCTATACTGCCCGAAAAATTGGATATTGGTATGTAAGCGTTTGCTTCCAAAGAAAATTTTGTATCTTTTTCTATACGGTTTACGGTTGTGGTATATCCTCCCGAAAAAGCGTTTCCGCTAAGGTCGGGGCCGGAAGGCTCGTTAACGGCGGGAGGAGTTGTTCCTTCCGCAAACGCCGCAAACGGAAGCGACGACGCGGCTATGGAAGCGGCAAGAAAAGAAGCCGCGGTTTTGACAAGAAATTTAGATTTCATTTTTTTAATCCTTTCAGTACAAGTTTTAGGTTTCATTCAGGAATTTGTTTAACGGTGCATTATTTTTTGGCTGTCATATGTACAAGCGAGTTATGAAGCGGGTTGTTTCGATTTATCATCAACCTTGTCCGCAAAGGGATCATAAACCGCCTTATTGACTTCGTCACTGTGTATATCACCGTCTATAAGGTGCACTATTCTGTCCGCATATTTTGCTATATCAAGATCGTGCGTAACAAGAATAAGAGTCAGGTTATGTTCGCGGCACATTTTTACCATCAATTCCATAACGTCGGCGGTGGTCTTTGTATCAAGGTTTCCTGTGGGCTCGTCGGCAAACACAACGTTTGGCTTTGCAACAAAGGCTCTCGCTATGCCGACGCGCTGCTGCTGGCCGCCTGACATCTGGTTGGGTCTGTGCTTCATTCGGCTTTTCAGCCCCACCGCTTCCAGCATTTTTTTGGCTTCCTTATCGCGCTTTCTTCGGCTCCAGCCCTTGAACATCAGCGGCATTCCCACGTTTTCAAGCGACGAAAGCTGCGGTATCAGGTTATAGGCCTGGAAGATAAAGCCTGTGTTTTCCTGACGGAATTTCGCCAGCTTTCTTTCGGATAATTTCGCAATGTTTACGCCGTTAATTATAATGTCGCCTCTTGTAGGCTTTTCAAGTCCCGCCAGCATATTGAGAAGCGTCGATTTACCCGAACCCGAAGTACCTAAAATACAGCATATCTCTCCTTTTTCTATTCTAAGATTGATACTTTTAAGGGCGTACACCTTTTCCTGCCCCAGCCGATAGACCTTTCGGAGTCCGGTGACTTCAATAAATGACAATTTCTCACCTCATTTCGTTTTTTGTCATATTTAAAAAGTATAAGGCTTTTATAATAGGAAAGCTTATTGTTTTTATTGCGTTTTTCTTAATTTTTTCTTATTTTTAATTATACGTTGTCCGAAGAAAGAATATTGCACTTGTCTCTCTAATATATTAAACGATAAAGAAGGGTAAAATGTTACCGGTATTTTATAATTTTTCCAAAAATCGTCATTATGTACAAGGCTTGTTTTTCCTTTTTGTGCAATTTCGAGAAATGTTGACTTTTTTCTTGGACTAACACAATAAGTATAACACTTACGGGGATTATTTTCAATATAAAGATTGTAAAAATAAAGTTTCAGCAAAAAATGTTTTACGTGAAATAAAATATTTATTGAAATTCTGCATTTATAAAAGAATTACAGCGCGGTCACATAAAATCATCTTGCTTTATGTGACCGCGCTGTCTATAATTGTCTATTTGTTTTTACTGTTGCCGGTATTCCATATATGTGATAAAATGTCTTTTAACACTAACATGGCGTCTAAATCGCTATAATTATACTGGATTTTCAGACTGTGGAGCAGCTCCTTTATTCGGGCGGAGTAAGCGTTGATGTCCACTTCATCCCGATAGCTTTTTAATATCGGGTATTTTTTGCTCCATACGCTTGACCAATCGATTTTTTGTTGCTTTTCTTCGTTTGTGTTTTCGATAATCTCTTCGATTTCTTTTACGTCAATATCGAAGTCTATCAGATCATCTAATGTCAGATGATACAGATTAGACAGCTTTTTTGACTGACGTATGTCGGGAAGGGTTTCATCGAGTTCCCATTTTGAAATGGTTTGTCTGCTTACGCCCAATTTTTCAGCAACTTCCTCCTGTGACAGTCCGCTTTTCTTCCTTGCGCTGAAAAGGCTGTTTCCTAAACTCATGGCGGTTACCTCCTATGTGAATATGCTCTAATTATACAGGAAAATTTGCAATAAATCTACCAAGATAATGTTACAGTTTTGCGCGTTTTCTTAACACTAAAACCGCGATAATTTTGTTTTTGTTTACAGTATAATGCTATTAAGCATTTATTGTATAAAAAAGCCGTTGCCTTTTATGAAACAAAAAACAGCGCGTCAAAAATCCTTTGAAACGCTGTTTCTTTGTTATTTCGTATTTTTGCATTTTAAAGCTTTAAGCCCTTGCGCAACCGTCAACGGAGAGCACTTCGCCGGTTACATAAGACGCAAGCGGACTTGCTAAGAACAGAAACGCATTGGCGATATCCTGAGGCGTTCCTATTCTTCCCAAAGGGATTGTGGAGGTAATATACTGTCTGGTCTGTTCGGGAAGCGCCGCCACCATATCCGTATCGGTAACTCCGGGAGCCACCGCATTTACGCGTATGTTATCTTTTGCCAATTCTCTTGCCAGAGATTTGGTCATTCCGTTAAGAGCGAACTTGGAAGTGGGGTATCCGACGCCGGCGGGCTGTCCGTAAATGGATACCATGGAAGACGTATTTAATATAACGCCGCCGCCGTTTTCCTTCATAATCGGAGCCACCGCCCGCGTGGTATAAAAGCATGAATTTACATTAAGGCTGATTATTTTGTCAAAATCTTTGGGATCGTAGCTGTAAAGAGGTTCGGAAGCGCTTATTCCCGCATTGTTAACCAGAATGTCTATTTTTCCGTACTTTGCCTTTACCTGCGCCACTGCTTCGGCGACGCTTTCGTAACTTGTAAGGTCGGGAGAGATGCCCTCCACCTCAAAAGAAGCGTTTTCCTTTTTCAGCTCGCCCACCGCCTTCTGCGCGGTTTCGGGTCTTGAGCCGCAAAGCACTACTTTAGCCTTGTTTTCAAGGAAGGTGCGAACTATCGCGTAGCCTATTCCTCTTGTTCCGCCTGTGACCAATGCGACCATGTCTTTTAAAAGTTCCATTGCTTTTACCTCCGTTTTTTGTTTTTCGCGGTTTTGCTAAAATACTTCTGAGTGTGTTAAAATTATAACATACTTAGTTTTAAATGTCAATCATTATCTTATTCTTTGAAAGAGGTTTTACCTCGCACGCAACGCAAAAAAATTAAATACTAATGCCTTGTTTATTTCGTGGCTGGGCATTGTGTTGTGTTTACATTGTTACTTTCATATCCTGATTATCTTTAATCCCTTCTTTTCAGCGTAATTTACCGTGTAGAATGTTCCGCCGCGCTTTTCGCGGAGATAACAAATAAGATACGCGCTGCAATCCGCCAGATGACGATTGCGGTCGATCATACAATTGTTGGTATATTTCTTGGACAACACACGTACTTTGTCTGCCTTTTCAAGCAATTCATAATATTGTTTCTTTTGTTTCTCATTCCATTTAAGAACTTGTCCACATGGGATAGGTGTGCAGATTTTCGAGCAAGATTTTTCGCAATCAAGGAAAAAATCCGAAGGAATACTTGACGTATTTCAAGGATTTTTAACGCAGAGTGCGGAAAATTTTGCCGAAAAGATGTGCGCCTATCCTATGTGGACATGTTCTAAGTGACTGTTCCTCAGGCGGACAAGGGAGAATCATTACTAACTTGACGTATGAATAGTTCCCTTTTAATTTAAGCACTGTTTCGGCTGCAATTTGATCGAAGCCTAATGCTCCTCCGCTTCCAAAGAAAATAACGCCTTGATCAATCAAAGATATTATTGCTTTTTCAAGATTTTCCCGAAGTTCGGCACAGTCTTTCGGCAGCTTGCGGTGCCCTGAAAAACACGCTGTTTTCTTTTTTTCAATCATAATAACGTTACCTTTTCTATTGACAAATTCAACACTGTTGTGCATTTGATTTTTGTTGTTTAATTCTAATGTTTAAATCATCAAATTTATATCTTAAAGCATATTTATTGTTTTATAAACAATAAATATTGTATCATATCAAATTCATATTGTCAATAATATATGGTAAAATAAAACCAAGGAGCAGGTGATGATATGAAAGAAGAATATTACGGCAAATACCGAAAAATCGGTCTTAAAATCAGCTATTACCGCAAGCTGAGAGGTTTGACACAGGAGCAGCTTGCGGAAAACATCAACAAAAGCCTTGCCTTTATCGGAGCGGTGGAAGCACCAAATGTAAACCGAACTATATCTCTTGATACTTTGTTTGATATCGCGGCGGCTCTCGACGTACTTCCTTATAAGTTTTTGCTTGATGATGAATAGTATTTGGTTTTGCTCTTTCCTTGCCGCCTGCCGCTCCTTGTCCCGTTATTCGGGATAGGGGCTTTTTATTTGTTATAATAAATTCCGTGATTGGGCAAGCCCGATCAGGATGCGTGTTCCGATTCGTAACAGGGGAAGCCCTCTCTTGCAGGGCTTCCCCTGTTATTCATGTCCTTTTCGGAGCGGGGGCTTACGCGGCAAGCGTAAGGATTTCGTCCTTTGTGGAAGGGTAATAGACCGGCGCGAAATGCCGGTTTCCGGACGGTAACTTTATTGGTTAAAATTTTAAACAGTTTCGTTATTTATGGGCGGGTTTTAACCCAATAAAACAAAAAAGTTGCTTTTTTGTCGCATTGCCCAAAAAAAGCCGAAAACATTTCCGAAATTGGTCCATTTTGACACTTTAAATTTTATAAAATACTGCTATAATAGTTTAAGATTTTAACCGGAAAAATCCGCATAAACAGCGCTTCCCCCAAAAGAAAGGAAAGGTGAACAATGTTTCTTCTGAGATGGCTTTGGAGCAACCTTAGCGGCTATCGCGGGCGATATATAGCGGCGATGTTTTTATCCGTAATATGTCAGTCGATGTACATAATTACCCCCATGATGAGCCAGAGAATAGTGGATACTTTTATAGTAGCCGAAAACGGCGCCGAAATGGTAAGAACTCAGCCGGACCTTCTTATTATGATGGTTGCGGCCATGATAGGCTTCACCTTTCTGCGCACCTGCATGACTTACAGCGCCAATATGCTGTACGAATCCACCTCTCAGGCGGTGATGTACAGAGTGCGCAAAAAGCTTTATGACAATATAAATATGCAGGACGCCACATTTTATCATACCCACCGCACAGGCGACATAATGACCCGAATGAGCGGCGATATGGATATGGTGCGGCACAGTGTGGCATGGATAATAAAAAACGTGTTGGAAAGTCTGGTGCTTTTTATCGTTTCCATAGTGTATTTTTTCAGTATGGATCCCATTACCGCTCTTTGTCTTATCGCTCTTACTCCCGTTATCTTTATCGCTTCCTTTATATTTAAGAGAAAGGTCAGACCGATGTATGTGAACCTTCGCGAAAAGCTGTCGCAGATGAACACTCTGGCGGAGGAAAACATATCGGGAAACAGAGTCGTCAAGGCCTTTGCAAGAGAGGATCACGAAATTAAGCGCTTTGATGAAAAAAGCCGGGAGTATTCCGCCGCAAACAAGGCGGCTGCTTTGAAATGGATGGACTTCTTCCCCACTATTGAAATAACCGCACAGGCGCTTTCCGTGGTACAATTGGTGGCATGCGGAATTTTCGTGGTTATGGGAAGAATAACCGTGGGCGAGTTTACTGCTTTTGCGGGGCTTATCTGGACCCTTGCCAACCCGATGAGAAACATAGGTACAATTATAAACGATTTCCAGAGATTTTCCGCTTCCGCCAATAAGATAATCGAGCTGTATTACGGAAGAACCAAGGTGGCGGACAGAGAGGACGCGGTGGAACTTACCGAAAGGATCAAGGGCGACATTGAGTTTAAAAACGTATCCTTCAGCTACGGCAAGACCCGAGTGCTCCATGATATAAACCTAAATATAAAAGCGGGCGAAACGGTGGCGATAATGGGTGCTACCGGATCGGGCAAAACCACCCTCGTCGAGCTTATCTCAAGAATCTACGACGTTGAGTCCGGGCAGGTAACCGTGGACGGTCATGATGTAAGAATGATGAGGCTGAAACAGCTCAGGGAGAGCGTGGGCGTTGCCACACAGGATGTGCTTTTGTATTCAGACACGGTAGAGGGCAACATAGCTTTCGGCAATGTTGATATGTCTAAGGACGAGGTTACCAAGTGCGCCGATATCGCCGACGCGGGAGGGTTTATCCAAAAGCTGTCCGAGGGATACGAAACCATAATCGGCGAAAGAGGCGTAGGTCTTTCCGGAGGACAAAAACAGCGTATCGCTCTCGCACGTGCGGTGGCGGTGAAGCCTTCTATACTTATTCTTGACGATACAACTTCGGCGGTAGACCTTGAAACCGAAACGCGCATACAGGAACATCTGAGAAACCTTGATTTTAACTGCACAAAAATAATAATAGCCCAGCGTATCTCTTCCGCAAAGGACGCGGACAAGATCGTTATCCTTAAGGACGGAACCATATCCGATATAGGCACTCACGAGGAATTGATCCGAAGAGAAGGATATTATAAAGAAGTGTACGAACTGCAAAGATAAGAAGGGAGACAGTTATGGCACGAAATAAGTTTGATATAGACGAAACCCTTGAAACCCCATTTGACATACGTCACCTTAAAAGAGCTCTTGTCTACTGCGGCAGGTATAAGGGGAAGATTTTCCTTTCGCTGACTCTGAGCGCGGTGGCGGCTATCGTGGGTCTTCTGGCTCCGCTGTTCAGCCAGTACGCCCTTGACGTTTCCCTTCCGGAGGGGAATATACCTCAGATAATTATTCTGGGAGCGCTTATGCTGGCTTCCATAGTAATAAGCGTTCTCCTTTCCGCTAAGCGGTCGAGGATAATGACTAAGGTTGGGCAGGATATTGTTTATGATATCCGAAAGGATTTGTTTGAGCACCTGCAAAAGCTGCCCTTTGAATACTATGACAGCCGTCCTCACGGAAAAATACTGGTGCGTGTTATAAATTACATAAACAGCATTTCCGATCTGATGACCGACGGTATCATAAAGTTTATTCTTGAAATATTTAACCTTATTTTCATTATGATATTTATGTTCTTTGTGTCGTGGCAGTTAGCATTGGTGGTTATCTGCGGTCTGCCTGTTTTTGCAGTGGTTATGCTTTTGATAAAAAACAAGCAGAGAAAGGCATGGCAGCAGGTAAGCAACAAGAGTAGCAACCTTAACGCTTATATACACGAAAGCATAGTGGGCACCAAAGTGACGCAGATGTTTACCCGAGAGGAGGTAAACGCGGAGATATTTGACAAGCTCCAGAACAATTACCGTAAAAGCTGGATGAGAGCCGTTACTTTCAGCAACTTAGTCTGGCCTACTGTGGACAATGTTTCAATCTGGGTAAGGGGCGCCATATTTATAACCGGACTTCTCGTTTTCGGAACGGGAACGGTTTCCCTGGGAAATATTATTGCCATGTGCAGCTATGCTTCCCGTTTCTGGCAGCCCTTGCTGAACCTTTCCAACCTTATGAACACCTTTATAAATGCGGTATCCTATCTTGAAAGAATATTCGAGACAATGGACGAGCCGGTAAGCGTATGCGATAAGGAGGACGCAAAGGAAATGCCCGAAATAAAGGGTGAGGTTTCCTTCAACAACGTTACCTTCGCTTATGAAACGGGCCCGAATATACTGGAAAATTTAAGCTTCACCGCTAAAGCGGGCGAGAGCATTGCTCTGGTAGGTCCGACGGGCGCTGGAAAGACCACGATAGTGAGCCTTCTGAGCCGTTTCTACAATTTGAGCGGCGGTGAGATAGATATAGACGGCACCGATATTTCTTCCGTAACCCTCCACTCCCTGCGCAGTCAGATGGGTATAATGCTTCAGGACAGCTTTATTTTCAGCGGCACCATAATGGAGAATATAAAATACGGAAAGCTTGACGCCACGGACGAAGAGGCTATGGAAGCGGCGAAGATAGTGGGGGTTGACGAATTTATCTCCTCCCTTCCCAACGGGTATTATACCGAAGTCAACGAGCGGGGTTCGGGGCTTTCTCAGGGGCAGAAACAGCTTATTTCCTTTGCGCGCACTATTTTGGCTGATCCTAAGATATTGGTGTTGGACGAGGCCACTTCGTCTATTGACGCAAAGACGGAGAGGTATCTGCAAAGGGGTATAGATCATTTGCTTAAGGGGAGAACGAGTTTTATAATCGCCCACAGGTTGTCTACCATAAGGAATTGCGATAAGATTATGTATATAAGCAATAAGGGGATTACCGAGTGCGGAAGTCATGACAGTCTTATTGAGAAAAAGGGAGATTATTATAAGCTTTATACTTCGCAGGCTATTTAATTGCCATTTAATTACCGATTTATAAGGAGGATTTAATATGCTTAAACCGATTTTGCAGCCGTCGTCGTCTGTTTTGGAAATACTCACACATGAAAACGATTTTATTTTCAAATCCGAATATATGAAACTGCGCGTTAGCCCCGTTACAAAAAATATTGTGCGCATAACCGCAAAAAAAAACGATGAATTTGTAACAACCGCCTCACACGGAGTATGTTATGAAAAGAGCGACGAGAAATTTGATTTTTGCGATTGTGAAAACTATGTTGAGCTTAAAACCGACAGTTTAAAAATCAGGATAGACAAATCTGACAGCAGTATAAAATACTATGATAATAATAATGAAAATAAGGAAAATAAGCTCTTGTTTTCCGAAACAAAGCATGAACTTGAAGGATTTGAGGCGACAAGGCCTTTACCGAAAAATGCCGAAGATATAAAGTACATAGACACTCCCGACGGCAAAAAGGCGGTTGTTGAAAATCCGCAGAAGGTGTTTTATAAAAATCTTTATAAAACCAAGCTGTCCTTTGAATTTAATGACAGCGAAGCGATTTACGGTTTCGGTCAATATACGGAGGGCAAACTCAATATTCGCCGTTCGGTGCGGTATGTTCATCACGCAAATATGCAGATTGCGCTTCCTTTAATGACTTCTACAAACGGCTACGGCGTATTGTTTGATATGTATTGTCCTATGATATTTGACGATACGGGAAGTAAGCCGTATCTGTATGCCGAGGGCAGCGATGAACTTGATTTCTATTTCATCAAAGGAACGCCGAAGGAGGTTATCGCCGGTTATCGTTACCTTTCGGGCAAGGCAAGTTTACTTCCTAAATGGGCATACGGATATGTTCAATCCGTTGAGCGTTACGAAACACAGGACGAGATTATTGACACCCTAAAGGAATACCGAAGAAGAAAGCTCGGCATTGATTGTATTGTACTTGACTGGATGTCGTGGACGGGAGATAACTGGGGCGATAAAAATCTTGATCCCGAGCGTTTTCCCGACCCTGAGGAAATGATGAAAAGCATACATGATATGAACGCTCATTTAATGGTTTCCATATGGCCCAATATGGCAAAGGGCAAAAATCACGATGAAATGGAGAAATACGGTTATTTCCTGCCAAATTCGGATATATACAACGCATTTTTACCCGAAGCCCGTGAATTGTATTGGAAACAGGCTGATGAAGGGATTTATCAAAAGGGCGTCGACGCGTTCTGGTGCGACTCGTCTGAGCCGGTAACTCCCGAATGGGGACATGAGATTGAGCCGCCCGCAGCCGTCAGGTACAGAAATTACATTGACTCTTATGAAAATTGCGCTGCAATCGACACTGCAAACGCCTTTTCCTTATATCACAGTCAAAGCGTTTACAACGGCATGCGAAAAAGCGGAAAACGCGTACTCAATTTAACGCGCAGCGGATATATCGGTCAACAGAAATACGGCGCTGTTTTGTGGTCGGGCGACACTTCCGCGACATGGGAGGTTTTTAAAAATCAAATAGCCGAAGGTCTTTCGCTTACCGCGTCAGGTTATCCGTGGTGGACGCTTGACATAGGCGGATTCTTCGTTAAAAACGGCAGGGAATGGCATTGGAGCGGCAATTATGACGACGGCGCAAAGGATTCGGGTTACCGTGAACTGTATGTGAGGTGGTATCAGTACGCCGCTTTTTTACCCATGTTTCGTGCGCACGGTACAGACGCACGCCGTGAAATCTGGGCGTTTGGCGATGAGGGCGATTTATTTTACGATGTTCTTGTAAAATACAACAGACTGCGGTATGCGCTGATGCCGACGCTTTATTCTATAGCGGCGGCGGTATGGAAGGACGACGCGTCATTTTTCACTCCTCTTTCCTTTGCGTTCTGTGACGATATGAACACCTATGACATAAAGGATCAGTTTATGGTGGGCGATAATATTATGGTCTGTCCGGTTACCGAGCCTATGTATTATAATAAAAATTCTGTTCCTGTTGAGAATATTGAGAATAAGGACAAAACCCGAAAGGTTTATCTGCCGAAGGGAACGGGCTGGTACGACTTCCATACAAATTCGCATTACGAAGGCGGTCGGACAGTTACGGTAAATGCCGAGCTTGACACCATTCCGCTGTTCGTTCGCGAAGGCGCAATCATTCTCACAGGCAAAGCTGCCGAGTACGCGGAACATAATGATGACGAACCCGTAACAATCAATGTGTACAGCGGTCGGGACGGTCGTTTTGAACTCTATGAGGACAGCGGCGAAGGTTACGGTTACGAAAAGGGCGACTATAAAATAACAGACATAATATGGACGGAAAGCGCAAAAACTTTGGATATTTCGGGAGCGCACAGCAAAGAAGAATTTAATTTAAATATCATTTAGGGGCTGTAAAAAAATAAAAAAGCGGCGTAGCCGCCCTTTCGCTTTCTGCAAAGTCTCGAATACAGTCACATAATAAATAAAAAGGGGCTTTTTTACAGCCCCTTTATCTAATTATTTATCAATCTATAGACAATAGATTGATAAATAATTACTCCCAAAATACTATATGACCTGTTGCAGTATTGAAATTCTTCAAAGTGCTTGAAATCAAATGTTCAATAAATCTTGCCACATCTTCCGGTGCTTCTTTAAGTCCGTCCGAAATCCAATAATTCAAAATCCCGCTGCTGCCTTGTGCGGTATAAACATAAATCCAAGCTCTTTGTGTTTTAGACAGGTTCGGATATTTTTTACCGATATAACTTTCAAATTCTTTATAACACATACGAAATATTTTCATTGGGAAGCCGGTATCCCCGTTATCGGAGAATAATGTTTCATAAAGGGAGCAGTCCTCTTTCATTTTCTCCAATATTCTTATAAGCGTTTTATTAACCCCGTCGCTGAGCGAATCTTTCATGGCTTCCTGTAATTCCGTCAGCATTTCATCTTCAATTTTATCCATTAAATCATAGGCGTCTTTATAATACTTGTAAAAAGTGGCACGGTTGATTTCTGCAAGACTGCATATTTCTTTTACCGTGATCTTGTTTAAGGTTTTTTCCTTTAAAAGCGAGATGAAGTTGACTTGAATAGTCGTTTTTGTATAACGTACACGAGCGTCTTTTGCCATAAATAAACTCCTGATTTCATACAGATTTTTAATATGTGTTTATTAAGTAACACTTTGAAAAACATTGCTGATTGATTTTTCCTGCATTTTATATTATACTGAAATTAACAAAGTAAATCAACATATGTTTATAAAAAAACTTTGTGTAAAGAGCAAGTAATTTTACGCTTCTTTACAGTTGTTTTCAAAATTTTAATGCATAAGGCGGGAAAATTTGAGAAAAGAACCGTATTGAGGTCTGTTTGAACACGCTCTTAGATAATTTTCGGCATTTTTGCTGAAAAGTTCAATCGTGAACAGGAGGGAATTTTAATGCCATCGTTATTACAAATTTTATTGGTTCCGGTTATTATCCTTTGCGCCTTTGGCGGGACCGTTGGGCTTTTGAAGCTCATTCAGAAGTTTTTTCCGGGCGCGTTCAGGGCGGCAGAAAAAACACAGGAATGGATCGATAAACACAATACGTCATGCGATAAGTAATTTTCAAGTAAGCGGATAAATTATGATTTGCTTAAACTATAGTATTTAGTTAAAGTATAATTAAAGTCTTTTAATTTATCACCATATGATAAGATATGCCCATATATTTTCGGCTCACACTCAAGCGGGTGTGAGCCGAAAATTATTTTAATTCAACCGGTATCCATACCTCATAATAACGGTTCTTTTGCCGTTTTTCACGATCTGTCCAAAGATGCAGCACCTCAACAGCCAAATCTGATTTCGGCTTATACTCGGAAGAGGGCAGCCACGAGTCAAAAATCAGCTTAAAAAGCTTCGGAAATTCTTCCCACGCATATCCGCCGCACTCCGTTTTAAAAGCGGCATATGTACCTGACGGAAGTTTGCGCGCTTCAAGCTTATCATTTACAGCATCATCCTTTGCGCGGGCTATCATATACTTTCCGTCCTGCCATATTCCGTACCAAACGCCGTCAAAAGCGGCGCTGTCGGGTTCGTTCCACTTGCCGAAGCAAATCTGTCCGGGTACATCGTCCAAATAATCCGACCACATAATATTGCGAAGCTCCTCGCGGTTTTTGAAGCCTTGTCCCTCAAACTGCTTAGATATGCCGAGAACTTCGGTTTCGGCAAGTTCGATAATTCTGAAATTCATCTTTTTTGCTCCTTTAACAATAATGTGAAAGGAAGCGGGCGGATATATTTTCAGTTCGCCTCCGTTTTTTCTGTACGCCGAAGGCGTAATACCGTGCTGCCTCGCAAAGGCTCTTGAAAAGGCGTCCGCACTTTCGTATCCGCATTTAACGGCAATATCGATTATACGTTCGCCCATGTTGCGGATATCTTCGGCTGCAACGGTTAATCTTCTGCATCTAATGTATGAATTAAGCGTCAAGCCTGTCATATAACTGAAAAAACGCATAAAAAAGTCGGCGCTTAAGCAAGCGCGTTTAGCCGCTTCGGCGAAATCGATCTTTTCCGCGAACAAATTTGCTTCTATATATTCGACAGAAGCATTCAGATTTTTTAAAATATCCACCTGTTTCACCTTCCGACTGCTATTATATCAAAAAAGCTCTTAACTCACCCGACTTTTTCGGGACAGAATTGTCACTGTATAAAAACAAATTTTAACAAAGTAAAAATAAAATGTCAAACCGCAAGTTTGATTTCACTAAAATTTCACAAAAATATCATAAAACATACAAATAAAAACTAAAGATTTTTTTCCCTTTGCCGATATTATATTTGAGAGAAAAGTATAAGTTTATGAAAAAACAACGGCCGCGCTTACTGAACGGGCTTTCGGGGCAGCGTCTCCTCAGTCTCTCCCGTAAGAGAAGGCCGGATAAGCAAAGCAGACCCACCCATAACAGCACAGAAAGGGTTGATTTTATGGAGATAAAGAATTTAAGACCTAATACGAGCGCAATACGCTCATATGAAAAGTTTGCGGGCGCTTCCGCAGGCAAAAAGACGGTGGAAAAAGCTCCCGTCAATACCGATAAGGTGGACTTTGACTTCGCGGGCGCGTTGGCTGCAGCAAAGGCAAATACCGCTTCGGGAATAGAAGCGGAGGCAAACACCGCAAGGATCGAACAGCTTCAGGCCGCTTACAGCGGGGATAACTGCCCCGTAAGCTCCGAGATTATAGCGATGGCTGTTCTGAGTCAATAAGGAGGAGTTATGACTGTTCATACCGCCGACGTAATTATAAGATTCCTCGATCAGTACAATGCCCACTTTGAAAAGTTGGCGGATTTCCTCTTGGAAAAACAGAATCATATCCTGAAAGACGATCTCAACTGGCTTGAAGAGGCGCTGGTCGATGAACAAAGCTATATTATGAAGGGAAATTCCCTGGAGGATAAAAGGCTTGCGCTTTTTGAACAGGCGGGGATAAAGGGCGTAAAATTGGCCGATCTGCCCGAATTCTTTCCCGAAGACTATGTTGCCGCACTTGATATGCAAAGCGACAGACTTAACAAGTCGATCGCCAAAATAAAGAGAATAAACGAGATATCCAATGATTTGGTAGAGAGAAAATTAAAGGTACAGGCAAAGCTTCTCGGCGTTAACGATTTTACGGGAACAGGCGCCTATTCGGGCGACGCGCGCTTTGTAAAAGGCGGCGGAGGCTCGGGCGGCGATATTATCGGAAGCGTGTGATTCTGAGCCGCGGAAGTTTACAGCAAACGAAAAAAATTGCCGTTTACTGTAAAGAATTATTTAAATTGCCTCGCACATCCGTTCGCTGCGCGAACTCCGTGCGGATCGGCAAATAATCAACGACAATTATTATTGTCGTTGATTATAATTTAAGTGTTTTCATATTTTTAGGAGGATCAATTTATGCGTTCAACTTTTATAGGTTATGAGGTTTCAAAGCGTACCATTCAGATTTCTCAGAAGGCGCTGGACGTTACCAACCACAACCTGTCCAATATCAATACCGACGGTTACAGCAGACAGCGCGTGGACTTAAACTCCAGCTATATCCCCATGACGGGCAAATACGGATCTAAGCTGGCTAAGCTTTCCCTTTCGGGACAGGGTGTAAACGCCTTCGGAGTAAATCAGATAAGAGACAAATACGTCGACAAGCGTTACAGAGAATTTACCGCCTACGTTGCGGAATTTGACGTAAAACAGTCGGTACTCTCCGAAACCTAAAAGATCCTCAGCGATATCAGCAACACGGGACTTATAAAGAATCTTGACGATTTCAAGACCGCTCTTTCAAAATACGCCGCCGATTCCCCCTACAATCAGGAATTGGCGAGCATCGTAAGAAACGAGGCCTTTTCAATAACCCAGACCCTTAAAAGCTACGCCACCGAGCTTAACAACCTTAAAAATGAAAACATTATTGATCTTAAGGAGTCCGTTTCCGAGGTAAACGATCTTATTGACAAGATCGCCGCCTATAACGGCGTTATAACGGGAGAATACAACATTACCGCCGCCGACAAGATTTATTACGGCGAATCCGTAATAGGCTCCTACGGACCCAACGAGCTTCTTGACCAGAGAAATCAGCTTATCGATGAGCTTTCCTACTACGGAAACATAAAGGTTTATGACAACAACGACGGTTCCGTAAGGATAGAGATGGGCGGCACTACCATAGTAAACGGCACTAAGAATGAGCACATACTGATGAAGGATTATGATGAATACAATGCCGCTGTGCTTATGTTTACAAACGGCGAATCGGTAAACAACTGCCTTACCGGCGATCTTAAAGCAAGAATCGATATGCTTAACGGAAACGGCACTTACGCTTCATTCTATCAGAATACGGAGTACGGTATTCCCTATTATATATCTACTCTTGACGCATTCGCCAGTTCTTTTGCCGGGCTTATGAACGAGCTTTGCGGAAAATACAGCTATACCGATAAAGACGGCAATCAGGTTACAGGCGTAGACCTTTCGAGGGTTATGTTTTCCGGCTCAAAGATATACGACGATGACGGAAACGTTATAGGCACCGAGCCAGATCGGAAGAGCACA
>CANDLP010000001.1 GCA_947385505.1 uncultured Clostridia bacterium | reverse complement strand
ACTTTTACAAAAAATGCTTAAGCAGAGAGGCATAAAAGCAAAAAAGTCGGGATAAATTTCTCATTACTTCAAGCTACACAATTTACGTATCTCATCATCTGATGAATAAAAATCTGAATGGCTTTGTAATGGCACTACCAAATTTGCCAAAGAAGAATTTTCAATAGCTTTACGTTTCATTTCAGAATCTGCATAAGCGTAAATAAAAACGGTATCCAATTGACTGTGTCCAAGAAACTGCTGCAGCTCAGGCAACTGCATACCATTGCGGTACAAATGCATAGCTCTTGTATGTCTAAACATATGTGAGTGGATATTGTCCTGAATTTCGCTGCATTGTTGCGATGCCATTTTACCATTTAATGTGAATAGCGCAATAATGGCGCAATATTTGCAATTTTTCATCAAAAACAAAAAATCCGCAATGCGCCGTTTTCGGCTTTACAATGCGAATTTTCTGTGGAGCTGGTGAACGGACTCGAACCCCCGACCTGCGCATTACGAATGCGCTGCTCTACCGACTGAGCTACACCAGCAATTAAATTGTAAAAATAAAAATCACATTCCCCTTGCAATAAAACAAATTTTGTGGTACAATATCACTGAACTCATAAACATGCTGTTTCTAAAAACCTGCAATAATATTATACCATTTTTTTTGCAATTGTCAAGAACGAGGTGAATAAAAATAAAAAGAAATTCCAAGATTTTTTCGGCGGTGTTTATAGCCATAGATGTGCTTTTGCTTTTAACAGCGGGGGTTTTGCTGACTGCGTCGATAATTTTCAGCGGCGACACCGCACCGAAGTTTTTTTCCAGACGAATTTATCTGGTGGAAACCGATGCTTTTTCGCTGGTTAAAAACGGCAGTGCTCTTATTACCGAACAGGAAGACGCGGAAAATATAGCGCCGGGTAATATTATTATTTTTTCCGATGACGGGGATGAAATCAGAATAGGCGAGGTAAGAGAGGCCAAGCTTGATGACGGAGTTTATACATTTAAAGTAAAAAACGATCTGGACGAGGAAATGACAATAGGTCAGAGCCATATTATGGGAAAGGGTATCTATTATTCCGATATAATAGGCATGCTTGTATCTTTTGCTATGTCGCCTGCCGGAGTCTGTTTTATTGCGGTTCTGCCCTGCGCCGCCTTTATCATTCTTGAAATTATTGCATCCTTGAAGCGAAAGGATGTTCAAGCTGAATTTGAAACCGTAAAAAAACAGGACGAGATTCCCACCTATCTGCCGAGACAGGAGTATGTGCCCCCCGAAGATCGGCCTGCCTTTTCTTATGAAAGAGAGCGTTTGATGGAAGAAGCGGGTTTGTTCACCCCACCGCGAAAAGCTTCTCCACCAAGACAAGAAGAGTATGTCCCGATATCCGAAAGAGATATAGACAAGCTTATAAAAGAAACAAGAGCCAAGCATCTTGCTGGCGTCGGTTATTCCGAAATACCGCCGGAACCGTCTCGCTCTGTTCCGCCTCCTCAGCGGAATTATCCCCGGAATGATCTGAATCCGCCCGCGCGTCCCGCTATTTTTGACGAGGAAGATACCAGAGATATGTTTGAGCACCCTGCCGAGGCGCCTATTGAACAGCGTAGACCTCCCGAACAGCGCAGGGCGCCGGAACCGTCACGCCGCACTGAAGAGGAAGAAATAAGGCGTTATGATCCGCCCAAAAAAAATCCTCCTAAATTAGCGCCACGTGTGAGCCGCTTGGATAGTCTTTTGCAGGAGGAAAGCGATGATTCACACTACGACATTGACGATATATTAAAAAGCATTGAAAAAAGCAAATAATTTCTTTTGTCCGACGATGATTTTTCCGATCATCGTCGGATTTTGCTTTAGGTGCAATAAACATTTCAGCTCTGGTTTTATCCCGTGTTGTATAATTATTTTGGAAGCATTATTTGATTTTACAATAGATGTATATTGCTATTTACAAATATGTTATAAAGGGAGAATCAAATAAATTTCAAATAATTTTCACATTTTACCATTGACAAGTGAAAAAAAAGTGATATAATATTTTTAGCACTCGAATAACGAGAGTGCTAAAAAAACAATAAATCATATTCGTTCTTTTATATATTAGCGATTTTAACAAATACTTATTATGCTAAGTTATATTTTTAATTTTTGGTATCACAAAATAATAAAACAGCAAAAGAAAGGAAGCGGCAAAAATGTCAACAAAAAAGGCTTTTAAAGCGGAATCCAAAAGACTTCTGGAAATGATGATCAATTCAATCTACACTCATAAGGAAATTTTTATCCGCGAGCTTATTTCCAATGCCAGCGACGCTATGGATAAGCTGTATTTCAAATCTTTAAATGAAAATCTCGGACTTGACCGAAGCGATTTTCATATCAGAATCACCCTCGCTAAGGACGCCCGCACTCTTACTATCTCCGACAACGGAATAGGAATGACACAGGATGAGTTGGAAAACAATCTGGGCATTATCGCTCAATCGGGCTCTCTGAAATTCAAGGAAGCGATGAAATCCGAAGAAAACGCTCCCAACAGCGATGAAGTGTCGGTTATCGGACAATTCGGCGTAGGCTTTTACTCGGCATTTATGGTTGCAGGCAAGGTTACGGTGAAATCCAAGGCTTTCGGTTCGGAAACCGCTTATTTGTGGAGCAGTGAAGGCGTGGACGGCTACACTGTCGAAGAATGTGAAAAAGATGGTCACGGCACTGAAATCACCCTTTATCTTAAAGATGATACCGAGGACGAGGATTACGGAGAATTTTTGGCGGAATATAAAATCAGGAGCCTTGTAAAAAAATATTCCGATTACATTCGTTATCCGATTAAAATGGAAGTTACACACAGACATCGCAAGGATGATGTTCCCGAAGATGCTCCCGAATCGGAAAAATATGAGGAGCATACCGAGGACGAGACCTTAAACAGCATGATCCCCATCTGGAAAAAGAACAAGAATGAACTTAAAGACGAGGATTACAATAATTTCTATCAGGAAAAATTCTACGACTACACCGAACCTCTTACTCACATACACAGCAAGACCGAGGGCAACGCTACCTATTCCGCGCTTCTGTTTATTCCCAAAAAAGCGCCTTACGATTATTATTCAAAGGAATTTGAAAAGGGACTCCAGCTATATTCCAACGGCGTGCTGATTATGGACAAGTGCGGCGACCTGCTTCCCGATCATTTCAGCTTTGTAAAAGGCTTGGTGGACAGCGAGGATCTTTCGTTGAACATCAGCCGTGAAATGCTTCAGCATGACCGCCAGCTTAAGCTTATCGAAAGGTCTCTTGAAAGAACCATTAAAAACGAGCTTAAGAAAATGCTCAATAACGAGAGGGAAAAGTACGAAGAATTCTGGAAGGCCTTCGGACTTCAGCTTAAGTTCGGAGTATACAACGGTTACGGAATGAACAAAGAGCTGCTTCAGGATCTGCTTATGTTTACCTCCAGCAAGGATAAAAAGCCTGTTACACTGGAAGAATATGTAACAGGAATGAAGGAAGGTCAGGAATTTATTTACTACGCCTCGGGAGAAAGCATTGAAAGGATAGATGCTCTCCCTATTGTAGAAAGCGTAAAGGATAAAGGCTACGAGATACTTTATCTTACCGACAATGTGGACGAATTCTGCCTGCAAATGATGACGGATTATAAAGAAAAGAAGTTTAAATCCGTACAGGGCGGCGATCTTGACCTCGAAACAGAAGAAGAAAAGAAGGAGCTTAAAGAAAAGAACGACGGCAGCAAGGAGCTTTGCGGCGCAATAAAAGAAGCACTTGGCGACAAGGTTTCAGCGGTAAGGCTTACCGGCAAGCTTAAATCCCACCCTGTTTGTATCACCAGCGACGGTGCGCTTTCCGTTGAAATGGAGAAAGTACTTAATTCAATGCCCACCGATCATAAGGCAAAAGCGGATAAGGTGCTGGAAATCAATCCGGATCACCCAATTTTCGATAAGCTTCAATATCTGTTTGATAACGATAAAGAAATGCTTAACACTTATTCCGATCTGCTTTATACACAAGCTATGCTTATTGAGGGAATGACCATCGAAGATCCTGTAGCCTTCAGCGAAGAGCTTTCAAAGGTAATGGCAAAATAAAAAAGCATAAAAATAAAAAGCTGCAATTTCAATGATTTCCGAAATTGCAGCTATTTTTATTATAATAATATTTCCCTGATAAGTATAATCTGCTTAATTATATTGTATCAAGTTCGAAACTTCATTTCACATCTCCCCTCAATATCAAACTCTGAAAAATACATTTCCTCCATCGGAATCCACTTTTTCTTAAATTCCTCCGATTTTTTCTCCCCGTTCCTTTTTACAATTCGCTTAATCTGCTCCTCATTATCAACGGAAAGAAAAATCCGCAGATCATAATACCCCCAAAGCTCCGGATGACAACTATACGATCCTTCCATTATACAGATTCTGCCTGCTTCGGCTGTGACGGGCGCACAAAGGCTCATACTCTTACAGTCAAAAGCCCGGTAACTGATCTTTTTAGCACCGCCTTTTATCGGCTCCAGAATATCTTCCTTAAAGCGTTCATGATCAATATTTCCTCCCGCTTTATGCAGTCTTTCTTTGGTTCGCTGTTCAGGTCTGAGAAAAAAATCGTCCATATGAAAAACACTGCAATCAAGCTTTTTTTGCAAAGCGGCGGCAAGCGTAGTCTTACCTGAAGCGCATCTTCCGTCAATGGCAATTAGAAAAGGTTTTCCTTCAAGAATATTTATCTCTTCCAATACAAGATCCGCAATATCTCCCAAAGACATTTTTTTCACTGCCGCCGCTCCTTTAACGTTGTTTTAAACGGCACCAATCCGGTTTTATTCAGCGCTATCATTACTGCGGGAACAAATATAAGCTGAAGTACTATTCCGGGAATGGCGTTAAGGAAGGCGCCCGCCATAAACATCTGGAAAGTAAAGCTTTTGCCGCCGAAGCCCAAAAAGAGCATTTGCGCAGCGCCCCATACCGCTCTTCCGCATATCATAGCGATAAGCATCGAGCGATAAAGGGAAAGCACACAGCGCCATTTTGAGCGGCTGTAAAGAAGCCCCGCTATAAGTCCGTACGTCATAAGCTCCAGCGCCATTGAACAGGCGTTTGGATATATCGGCGGCGCGCTGAATAAAAGCGAACGAAAGAGGGGCAGGATAAAGCCTACCGTCGCACCGTACTGCCAGCCGCAGATAAATCCGCAAAGAAACACGGGTATGTGCATTGGGAGCAGCATATTTCCTATTGCGGGGATTTGTCCGGTAAAAAACGGAAGGACTATTCCTATAGCTAAAAATACTGCGGAGAGGGTAAGATTTTTTATTGACTTTTTCAATTGGCATTCTCTCCTTCTTTTAAATTACTCAAACCGACAAAAATCCTAATATGCGATATTATAAAAATCTTTTTGCGGTACTGCCTTAATCCAACATTATCAGCTTATATTCGCGGCTTCCCAGCCCGATTTTTGCCGCATGCTCCAAAGTATGAAGACCGTTTTTGGATTCTATCCTCTCAATAAGCGATTTCCCGTCTGGGGCGGAATAGACCAGATCGATACATGCCTGATCCAAAGCAAGCGGATCGGTGGAAGCCAGAACGCCTATATCCTTCATATCAGGTTCAGCAGGATGCCCGTCACAGTCGCAGTCCACTGAAAGCCTGTTCATAACGTTAACGTAAACGATTTTATCACCGAGATAATCGGCGACGGATTTTCCCGCCTCGGCCATCGCTTCAAGAAAAGCATCCTGTTCTCCGCTCCATATATCGGTAAGACTTGTGCCGCCGCTGTGAATCCATGCCTTTCCCTTGCTTGAACCGAGACCGATGGAAATGTTTTTTATTGCACCGCCGAAGCCGGCCATCATATGTCCTTTAAAGTGCGAAAGAATAAGATATGAATCATAATCGGGAAAGTGTGTTCCCACATAGTTTTCCTTAAGCCTTATACCTCCGTTTACGGGAAGTGTCATTGAACCGTCCTCATCCTGTATCTGAAAATCCGCTATTTCGGTAAAGCCGTGCTCCTCCGCTACCCGATAGTGATCGGCGGTTTTTATTCTCTGTCCCTCGTAAGCGGTGTTGCACTCCACGATGGTGCCGTGTACAAGCTGTACCAAATCTTTTATAAGAGCGGGGCGAAGATAGTTGCTGGCGGGAGGCTCGCCGGTGGACAGCTTTACCGCCGTTTTTCCGCTGCATTTTCTTTCAAGGGCGTTATATACCGCCGTTAAGCCTTCCGGGGTAATATTTTTGGTCATATAAACCGTTGATTCGTTATTTTTCAATTCCATAACCGTATTCCACCTTTCATAAAAAATATTTCTAAATTAGGGCGTATCTGAAAACAAAGCAATTGATACTAATACCCTTTTAAACTGTGGTATTAGTGTTTTAGTGGCAATCCTTTTTTGACCTGACGTAATATCCGCTATTTAAGGTTGCTCTCTTATAAGCTGACAAAGATTTTTCAGTGAAGCGCCCCGTAAGTTATCCACTCGGGCAGAAGTCCGTTATTGTACAGAGAAATAACCAGATAAATTATTCCGCCTACAACAGATATAACCGTGCCCGCCAACGCTAATCCGCGGAATCGCTTGCCCTGTACAAATCCGATTACCGAAGTCAAAACGCCTATCGGATGAAGTATCAAGGATATGCTGAACATTCCCACTATCGCGCAGACGAATCCAAGTATTGTCAACAAATCAAATATCCCCAGCGGAGGCTTTGGCTTCGCGGACATCATGTAAACAGGAAGCGCGGCGGGTGCGGCAGGAGGGACAGTCATATTTGCATTTGAGCCCATAGGTATCGGCTGTTCCGGATTGAAGCTTTCACAGCGGCAGTTGAAACAGAAAATATTATTGTCGTTGTTCTCGGCGCCGCAGTTTTTACAGTATTTCATATTATGATCCGCCTTTCTTTAATAATTGACTAAGAAATAATAACCCATACGGTAAATAGAATTGCGCTTGAAAATCAATAAAAAACAAAAACTGCCGACAGCGCAAACCACTCCCTGAACCAATAGGACGGAGCAAAATACCAAGGGGTATCGGCGCTGACAGAAGTTGTTTTCAGACCGGCTCTTTCCGCCATAAGACTCGCCCGATACAGATGAAAGCCGTCGGTTACTATTGCCGCTTCGTTGACCTCTATACCCATATCCGTCAGAAGCTGAGCGGAAAAAGCAATATTTTCCTCCGTGCTTTCCGAAATATCCTCTGCGATTATTCTCTCTTCCCCTATTCCCATTTCAATAAGCGTTTCTTTCATGGCTTTCGCTTCGGAAACAGGTTCGTCCTCCCCTTGTCCTCCCGACACAACGCATATAAGGTCTTCGTGTTCCTTAAGGTATTCGCAAGCCGCTTCTAAACGCCGTCTAAGCATAAGCGACGGTTTTCCGCTTTTATCCACCCTGCATCCCAAAACTATTACTGCGTCGGGATTTTGGGGAACATTGTATATTTCGTTTATCATAAGCGAAGAAAGAACTATCGCATATGCGCAAAGCAGCCCGAAAATTGAACAGAAGGATATAATACAAATTTTTCCGAGTTTTAGTTTCCAAAATGCTTTGAGAAATTTTTTCACCTGTTTAAAAAACAAAGTGATCAAAAGCGCTGCCAATGACATAAACAATCCGAAAAAAGCGCCTATATTGGTTATCCCTCTCGGCATCTGCCCCGCAAACATGAGGACAGCCGCCGATTCAAGAACCGCCAAAAAAATCCGAAGAGTTTTTATAAAGATTTTTTTCGTTCCTTTTATTTTCTTTTCCTCCCTTTTTATTGGACGCCTTTATTTTTCCTCAGTGAGAAGCCTCCAATATCCGGCAACATAAACCGCCCCGCTTATAATAGTAAGCAATGTGCTTAAAACCATAAGCACATCGGAAATTGTCCCCACGGGAAAATTTTCACCCAATACGACAATATTCTCCGTAAAAATGTGCATAGCCGTTATAATCGCAACAGCCGCCATCGTAACGGCGGTTTTAACCTTTCCCCACGGACCTGCGGCGATAACGGTGTGCTCCTTCCCCCCTGCCGCGGCTAATCTTAAGGCAGATACCATAAATTCCCTCGCTATAATTATAATAACCAAAAACGAGTAAGTCCACTTAAGCTCAACCATACAGATCAAAGCCGAAGACACCAGCACTTTGTCCGCAAGAGGATCCAAAAATTTACCCAAATTTGTGACAAGACCCCTTTTTCTCGCTATCTTTCCGTCTATCATATCGGTGACGGAAGCGGCTGTAAATATGATCAGCGCCCAAAGATAGTTAAAAGGTATGTCGGTAACTATCATAAATACCACATAAAACGGTACGGCAAACGCTCTTGCTATCGTAAGCTTATTTGGGAGGTTCACGGCAGATTCTCCTTTTTTATTTTTTTATCCGACGGCTATATTTTCTTTCCGATAAGATTGTTTTCCACGGAATCGGTGATCTCAACATTGACAAATTCGCCTGTTTTAAGCTCCTTGCCCTTAAAATAAATCATGCCGTCTATTTCGGGAGCCAGCATGTAATTTCTTCCGAAATACATTTCAAAATAACGGTCATAGCCTTCCACCACCGTTTCGTAAACTTTTCCGATCAGCTCTCCGCAGCGGTGTGAAACTCTCATTTCCTGCTGTTCGTTTATAATTTCGGCGCGGTGCTCCTTTTCCGATTTCGGCACTTGGTTCTTCATCTCGGCGGCAGGGGTTCCGTCCTCTTCGGAATAAGCGAAACAGCCTAAATGTTCAAAATTTACGCTGTTGACAAATTCCGCCAGCTCGGTAAACTGCTCCTCCGTCTCGCCGGGAAATCCCGTAATCAAGGTGGTTCTCAGCGCTATATCGGGCATTTTGTTTCTGAGCTTTGCAAACAGATCCCAAAGGCTCTGCTCATCTCCCGAACGGTTCATTGCCCTTAAAATATCACGGTTACAGTGCTGAATCGGCACATCGATATAGTGAAGGATCTTTTCCTGCCTTGCCATAGTATCTATCAGCTCATCGGTAATACGTTCGGGGTAACAGTATAAAAGCCTTATCCATTTTATGCCCTCTGTTTCACATATTCTGTCAAGCAGCTCCGGCAGCTTAAGCTCACCGTAAATGTCCAATCCGTATCGGGTGGTGTCCTGTGCTATAACCACCAATTCTTTTACCCCGCGTGCTGCCAGATCCTTTGCTTCCTCAAGTATATTTTCCATCGGACGGCTTCTGAATCCGCCTCTTATATACGGTATGGCGCAATATGAGCAGCGGTTGTCACAGCCGTCGGCGATTCTCAGATATGCGTAATGGGGCATTGTGGACAAAAGCCTGTTCCCTTCAAGATTATATTCGCCGAGAGGGCTGTTCATTATAACTCTTTTATCCGCCAAAACCTTATTTATCGCCTTGACAATATCTCCGTTGCGGCCTAATCCTATTACCCCGTCTATTTCGGGGAATTCCTCGTCCATTTGTTCGGGATAGCGCTGAGCAAGACAGCCGGTTACTATTATTTTTTTATTGATGCCGTCCGCCTTGCGGTTTATGGCTTCCATTATTTCTTCAATGGCTTCCTCTTTAGCGGACTGAATAAAACCGCAGGTGTTTATTATCACCACATCGGCCAGACCCGCTTCTTCCACAAGCTTAAATCCGGCCTTATATATCTTGTCCATCATTATTTCGGCGTCGCATTGATTCTTTGGACAGCCTAAGGATACCATTCCCACTTTTATTTCTTTCATTTTATTACTTTTCTTTCCTGTTTTAATTTGAGCTTTTTGGAAATACTGCGAAAAATATAACCGCGAGGCTTGCAGGCTTCGATATTATATCATAAAAAGAAAATTTTGCAGGGCAAAATTTGATTCCACTGAAACGATAAAATGTTCTCAGACATTAAAATAAAATCTTCCACTTTCTGCAGGACGCAGAGTTCGCCGCCCAAAGCGTTGACAAGGATGTTAACGCCCGAAGCGGCGGCTTCGCCGCTTTTTTTACAGCCCCTTTATTCATACTCTTCCTCATCTTCTTCCGCCTGACGGCGCAGCACTGTCAATACCGCTTCCTTTATCTCCGAAAAGCCGTAACCCCTTCTTGCGAGAGCGGCAACGGTACGCCTTCGGTCGTCCCTGTCCTGTATCCTGTCCTCATACTTTTTTTCTATAAGACAAATAAGCTGATCCGAATAATCCTCTTTTTCATACTCCGACAAAGCTTCCTCCGCGTCAAGCTCGCTGACTCCCCTTCGCTTCATTTCGCTTTTCGCGCGGCAGGCTCCGTATTTTTTTCCCCTTATAAGCGAAGAAGCCAATTTTTTCGCGTACTCCTCGTCATTCAAAAAGCCGTAGCTCTTCATATCCTCTATCACTCTTTCGGCGGTGTCCCTTGAATAATTGTTCAGGAGCTTTTCTTTAAGCGCTTTTGAGGAATAGTCGCGGCTTCCCAAAAGGTACATGGCTCTTTTTCTGGCGCGGCTGTATTCGGAGCTGTATTCCAGCTCCGTTTCTTCTTCGTTAAATAAACTCATATATAAATTCAGTCTCCGTCTATCTCGTCAATTGAAAATTCCTCAAAATCCTCCTCGGCTTCAATTACCACCGTTTTTTTGGATTTCTTTGAGGCGGAGGAACCGGACTTAGACGCGCTCTTTTTAGACTGCGGCTCTTCGGATTCAGAAGCCGAAACTTCACTTTCGGCAGGAGGATTTTCCGCGCCTTCTCCGCCTTCGCCCATATCATCGTCTCCGCCGCTGAGCAGGGTTTTAAACAAGGCGTCCGCCTGATCTCTTATTTTTACCTCCACCTCGGAACGTATATCTTCGTTTTCGGTAAGCCACTTTTTAACGCTTTCACGTCCCTGGCCTATTTTCATATCGCTGTAGCTGAACCAGGAGCCGGATTTTTTAATAATTCCCAATTCGACTCCCATGTCTATGATCTCTCCCATTTTACTTATTCCCTGACCGTAAATCATATCGAATTCACAGGATTTAAAGGGAGGAGCCACCTTGTTTTTTACCACCTTACACTTGGTTCGGGAGCCTAAGATCTTGTCTCCCTCCTTTATGGGTTCGCCCCTTCTTACCTCTATTCTTACCGAAGCGTAGAACTTTAAGGCGCGTCCGCCGGGAGTTGTTTCGGGGTTGCCGTACATTACGCCGATTTTTTCGCGGACTTGGTTTATAAATATGGCTACCGTGTCGGATTTGGAGATAACGGCGGTTAACTTTCTCATGGCGGCGGACATCAGTCTTGCCTGTACTCCAACAAAGCTGTCTCCCATTTCGCCGTCGATTTCCGCCTTTGTTACCATTGCGGCTACCGAGTCCAGAACAATAATATCGATAGCGCCGGAGCGTACGAGAGCTTCGATTATTTCAAGAGCCTGCTCGCCGGTGTCGGGCTGAGATACAATAAGCTGATCCACATCTACGCCCAACTGTCTCGCATAAATCGGGTCAAGGGCGTGTTCCACATCGATAAACGCGGCTATTCCGCCCTTTTTCTGGGCTTCCGCTACCGCGTGAAGAGAAACCGTAGTTTTACCGCCTGATTCGGGACCGTAAATCTCCACTATTCTTCCCTTTGGAAGTCCGCCTATTCCCAAAGCTAAGTCAAGACCGAGGGAACCCGTGGATACGGCTTCAACATTAAGCTTTGCTTTCTGATTGCCCATTATCATTACGGAGCCTTCGCCGAAGGTTTTAACTATGTAGGATATTGCGGAGTCGAGGGCTTTCTTTTTCTCTTCGGGCGTGTTGGCTTTTACAAATACTTTTTTTGGGGTATTGGAGGATGATTTTGCCATTGAAACGTTCCTTTCGTTTTATAAATATTTTTATTATTGTGAGAATACACAGCGATTACCGTTAACCGCGAAAAGTTTATTTATTGCACCTCTGCGGGGGAAAGCTTTCCGAAAACTACCCTTCCCAGCTTATTATAATCCTTTATTATCCCGCAGCAAAATCCTTCCTTTTCCATAAGGCATTTTACCGCTTCCGCCTGAGCGTCCCCTGTTTCCACTATGAACTCTCCGTTTTCGGTAAGCCGCTCCTTCCACAAGCCGAAGATTACGCGGTAAAAGTCCAATCCGTCGAACCCTCCGAATAAAGCTATTTCCGGCTCGTGCCGCACTTCCTTTTGAAGCGTCCCCATCTCGAAGGCGGTCAGATAGGGCGGATTGGCGGTTATTATGTCGCACTTTTCGGGAAGCTTATCCAGAAGCTCTTTATCGGGTTCAAGAACGTCTCCTTTCAAAGCGGTGACATTATCCGCCGCTTCATTAAGGACAATGTTCTCGTTAAAATATTCCAGAGCTTTTTCGCTTATTTCAATCCCGCTGCAAAGGGCGCCCGACTTTTTGGCAACGGCTATGGGTATACAGCCGCTTCCCGAACACAGGTCGATCACCGTTCCTTGGCGGCGGGAGCCGTTTTCCGTCATTTTTTTCAGCTCCGTAATTGCTTTTTCCGCCAAAAGCTCGGTTTCGGGTCTGGGTATAAGTACGCCTTCCCCGACCTTAAACGTGAAGCCGTAAAAATCCCATTCGCCCAATATATATTGAAGCGGCTCGCCTTTTACCCTGCGCTTTGCCGCATTTACAGCCTTTTCCGCCTTCTGCGCTTCCACCTCGCCGTCGGGCGCAAGGGTAAGCCGATCAAGTTCAAGAGCCCACTTCATTATCTGATCGGTTTCAAAGGCGGCGCATGGATCGCCGCTTTGTTCTAAAATAGTGCGAACCTTTTTTTTAAGCATTAAGCTTACCATTTATCTTCCCGACCCTCCTTGCCTTTTTCGGGCAGTACGGGAGTTATGGCGGCAATAGCGCACTCTATCTGACCTTCGTCCGGCTCTCTTGTGGTAAGTCTTTGCAGCGCAAGCCCCGGCGCGGAGATTATCCGTGTGGCTATATTATCATATCTTCCCGCAAGCTTTATCACCTCATAGCTTATTCCCACTATCAGCGGCAGCAGCAGTATCTTGCACACCGCTCTCATCAGATCGGCGGCAAATTTTCCCACGCCGAACCATATAACAAACTGTTCGCTGTTTATGGGAACCAAAGTTGTCACCAAAATACTTACCGCCAGTACCAGAAATATAAAGCTGGTGCCGCAGCGGGGGTGAAAGCGTATATGTTTTTTCACGTTCTCAACCGTCAGCTCTTCACCCGCTTCATAGGTTGCTATTGTTTTATGTTCCGCGCCGTGATATTCATATGTGCGGCGTATATCCTTAATCAGCGATGTTAGCCAAAGGTAAAGAATATAGATCAATATCTTGATTATGCCCTCAAAAAGCGAGCGGAAAGGGGATATATCTTTATCTCCCAAAAGCGTCTGAACCCACGTGAAAAGCCATGTGGGGAGAAATATAAACAAAAGCACCGCTATACCTACCCCGAAAACGGCTCCTATAACGGAAACGGCGGTCATTATGCTTTTCCCGAAGGTTTTTTCCAGCCATTTCTCAAGCTTTGACGGTTCTTCATCCTCTTCGTCAAGATAACCCGACATTTCCATGGATTTATTCATATAGCGCATGCCGTCTTTAAGCTGGGAAACAAAGTTAAATATTCCTCTCAGGAAAAGAACCTTCTGATACCATTTCTTTTCGGGAAGATCGCTGCATTCCGTTTCAATTTCCCCGTTTTTCTTTCTCACCGCCATTGCGGCCTTTTTTGTCCCTTTCATCATTATGCCTTCTATCAGCGCTTGTCCCCCTATGCTGGTGCGAAGAGCCGGCTTTTCCTTTTTGGACATTTTTATGACCATTCCTTCCTGAAAGATTGATGGTTTATATTTTAAATTTTTTGTTTAAAAACCCGTTTTAATTTACCGTTTTCCGCTGTTAATAGCGCACCCAAAACACTATTTGAAAATCATTCATATGCTCATTTGTCTATGATATGATTTTCAAATAGTGTTAGTAAAATATGCGGCTGTGCAATTTGCTTTCCGCTATGAAACAAGCCGCATTAAAATACAGCGCTTATAAATAAATTATACCATAATGCCGGCGTAATGTCTACCTTTTTTTAAAAAATATACTGATTCCGCTCTAAAAAACAGACTATCTTTTAAAGCGGAATCCGTACAATTGTGTAAAATAGTATTAGTGCTGTATCTTATTTTCCTCACTCGACATCGTTTTCATAAAATTAAACGGGGGAAGAATGCTGTCTATTTTCTCATACAATTCATCATCAAAATTATAGCGGATACAGCATTCTCTGTCAAATATCATGGTCGGCTCTTTCTCAGGCGTTACAGGTTCCCATTCGGGAAGGCTGCCGCACTTCGGCGCACCCGTCTTTGCGAACGAAATAAACGAACCGAAAATCTGATCCTCCAACCGTTCTCTTACTTCGGGAATCTGACATACTTCCACCAGTTCCGTATTATGGAAGAAAAAGGGAATATCAGAACAGTGCCATGCGATCATATTGTGATGTATCGGGAATTCCAGTGTAAAATCATACAGATATGTTCCCGCCTTTTTCCCTTCGGCGTGCAATTTTGCGATTTGTTTTGACGGCTGACGCATAACGCGGTCAACGACAAGCAAGTCCGTCAGCTTCTTTCCGGGATAAGTCTTTTTGAACAATTCCGTAATTTCGTCTGTGTGCTCTTTGTATACAACGCTTACGATTTCTTTCATCTGTTCCTCGGACAATTGAGTTTTATCATATTGCGCAGGCATAAAAGTAAATTCGCCGAAAACGCTGCCTACCATAAGCGGAATTTCCAAAGCGTGCTCTCTGAAACCGTAATCAAGCGGATTGCCCTTATAATAGTCGTTTACAAGCGGGCCGCCTCCTATATAACCGCCCTGCATCGCGATCGCCGGACTTACTTTTGTATAGGCTCTGACAAGATCATCGTAAGAAACCGTTTCAAGCTTTTCCGCTTCATCCTCAGAAAATCCGAGTTCCTTCAGAAGCGCTTCAACAATCATGCGCCCGTCTCCCGTACAGGAAGGCATGAGCGACGCATTGCTTACACCGCTCATAATCAAGCCCTTGTGGAACAATCCGTCCGCATCGGCAATCTGCATTAAATCGGCAACCTTCATGCCGCCGCCCGACTGTCCGAAAATTGTTACGTTATCAGGATCGCCGCCAAACAGGGAAATATTATTGCGCACCCATTTCAAAGCCGCCACTATATCCGCGTGGCCGGCATTTCCCGAATTAGCATACTTTTCTCCGAACGGGGAAAGGTCAAGATAACCGAGCACGTTCAGCCTGTGGTTAATCGAGACGACAACCACGTCTCCGTTCATACACATATTGAAGCCGTCGTAGGCGGTTTGCTCAATAGAAGAGCCCGCAAAGTAACCGCCGCCGTGAAGCCATACGATAACGGGAAGTTTTTGCCCCTTATCCAAAGTCTTTGTCCATATGTTCAGATTCTGGCAATGTTCGTCCTGGGGCCAATAGCGATGAGGAACCATCAGCTCCGCGTTTGGCGTATCCTTCATCATAAGCGGACAGACAAAGCCGTATGAAGCCGCCTCTCTCACTCCTTCCCACGTGATTTCTTCGGGCATGCAAAATCTGTTCGCGTATGCATATGGAACTCCTTTAAAAATGTACTCCCCGTTATAAAAATATCCTTTCAGTTTTCCGCCCGTTGTTTCCAGAACGGGTACGTCGTCATAACTGAATATTGCCGTCTTATTTTCACGCGTATTCATTTTGTTCATTTCCTTTCCAATCATAACGCTTGTGCTTCCCAACACATTCATATTATTGTTCGCTTACCAGATTGCTGATCCACACTCCCTTTCTTATTAAAATATATCCCACCGCCACCTTTATCAGATCCGCCGCCTGAACCGCCGCAAATACCGCAAATACCGGCAGCTGCGTAAAATTGCACAAAATAAAAGCGCAGGGAACCGGTATCAGCCACGAAAAAACGCTGTCAAACATAAATGTGACAAATGTTTTCCCTCCGGAACGCAAAGTAAAATAGAGCGAGTTAAGAAATCCCTGAACGGGAAAAAACAAAGCGGTTATTATTATAAAGCTTGTAGCATACCCCTTTATTTCGTCGGTGGTATTGTAAAAACTCGGAAAAATGCCGGAAAACGCCACTAAAATCACCGTCAGAATAAGACAAACAAAGCCTGTGAACCACATAAGACTGAACGCCTCTTTTTTTGCCTTTTCGTACAGCGAAGCTCCCAATGTCTGACCGATAAGTATTCCAACCGCGTTGCCTAACGCCACAAAAACCACGTTAAGCAGGTTGCACAGCGCGTTGGATATGTTAAGACCCGCCACTATGTCCAGACTCCTTATGGAATAGCACTGGGTAAGCGCCGCAATTGCTCCCGCCCATAAAAATTCATTAAAAAATATGGGCAGGCTTTTTTTAACTATGCGCTTCATGTCGGCAAAAGGCACTAACATCGTTTTATACAGCCCTTTTATAAATATATGCTTTCTGCGTGAAGCAAAAGTCCATATAACCGTCACCGACATTTCTACTATTCTCGCCATAACGGTGGCTATCGCGGCGCCCTTTACCCCCAGCTTCGGCATACCGAAGTTTCCGTAAATCAAAAGATAGTTGAAAACTATGTCTATCACCACCGAGGAAACTCCCGCTATCATCGGCTTTATACTGTCACCCGTTTCTCTCAGGCTTCCCGCGTAAATCTGCGTTATCACAAAAAACGGCAGTCCCCACATCATTACCGACAGATATTCTTTTGCGAGATTCATTGTAAGAACAGGGTCGACATCGGCGCTTTCTCCCCTCAGATAAAGTGATATCAGCGGCTCGTCGGCGAAATTAAAGACCAGAAGCCCGCCGATGAGGCAGATAAACCCTATCCAGTGCTTTATCCTTACGGTGTTTCTGAAGCCGTCCATATTGTTTTGGCCGAAATACTGCGCCCCGTAAATGCCGGGACCCGAAAGTCCGCCGAATATCGCAAGATTAAAGACAAAAATAAGCTGAGTTACAATGGATACCGACGTGATAGCTTCGCTTCCAATGCTCCCGACCATAACGTTATCCACAAGGCCTACCGCGTTTGTAATGCCGTTTTGTATCATCATAGGCACCGCTAACCTGAGAGCGGATCTGTAAATAGGTTTATTTAATATTTTCATGCTGTTCTTCCACTTTCCGATATATTATAATACTAATAACCATTTAAAAAATATATAAACTATTTTTAAATGCCGTGCCGCAAAAACGGTGCGATGAAGGAGCAAGGCTTCCTCAGTTATTGTATTGAACTTAAATAACCACCGCCTGCGGCGGTATTTCGGCTTCGCCAAAATATTTGAATTGCTGATAAAATCTACAATTCAAATGGTTATTAGTATAAATTATTATTTTAACAGAAAGGGACTTAAATGTCAACAAAAAGGTGAAAATTGTTTTTTGTTATATGTTAATATCTTTTTTCACTGAAACAAAGACAGTAAACCCTTTTTCCGAATTAACTCTGAATATTCCGTTCAGGTCCTCGGCTCTCTGCCGCATATCGTCAAGTCCCATTCCCGATCCGAATGTTTTCCCTCCCGTCCCGTTATCATAAACAATAAGCTGATACAAAGCGGGGTGCTCCCTTACGGTTATCTGCACCCTGTCTCCGTTGCTGTGTCTTAAAATGTTAGACACAGCCTCTTTCAGGATCGCGGTAAACGCCGTTTTAATTTTTGCGGGCATTTCGCCGTTAATATCGTACAACAGCTCTGTTTTAAATCTTTTTTGAATGTCGGCGGTTATTTTGTCAAGGGTGATCTTCAAATCCAAAGAATCGTCCCTTATATCGTGAACGCTTTTGCGCACGCTTTCCATAGCAGAATCAAGATCGTTCTTAAGCGCTTTAAGCCCTTCTTTCAGTTCCTTTTGCTCTTGCGGACAAATAGCTGTCAGCGCACCCGTGCTGAGAAGGGAACGGGACAAGATGTGTCCTACATTATCGTGTATTTCCCTTGCAATACGGTTGCGCTCATTCAAGGTGTTTATTTTAATAGCATATTCCATATTTTCTTTCAGCTCACTGTTTCTGCGCTTTAAAAGGCGTTCTAACTCAACGCTGCTGTCTCTGCTTTTGATCAGATTTACCCGCTGGCGTTCCGAAAAAGCGGCTCCGAACGCCATATACATCGACAAAACACAAGCGGCGCAAGGAATGAACCAAAAAGAACTATACAATATAACCCCTCTTACCGCGCCGAGAATTATCACCGTAATTCCCGCCGCGTCCTTTGCCCTTGCCGCTTCATAAAGCGGAACAGCCGCAAAAAAAGACATTTCCGGAAAGATAAGCGCCGCCGCTCCATAACAAAGCTCCACCGCTAACCTCGGCGCTTTTATATCTTCCGCGGCCTGACAAAAACAGGCGGCGGTTAAAGCAAGCAGCCCGCCCGCCAAAAATATATATGTTATTTCCGCACCGTACAGCGACAGGGCGCATATCAAAAAAACAAGCAGTTTTTCCGCCAGATATTTCATAACGCTATCCTTTCCGTAATACTATAGCAATCCAAGAAAAGAATAAATAAGCCGCGGAGCCGCCCCTGTCTTTTTCGCTTCCTTTTTGAACGCCAAAAAGGAAGCGGGGTCCGGGGCAAAGCCCCGAATACGCAGCGTAATAAAACAAAAAAGTTTTATGCTTGACAAATTATATGCTATTCTTTTTGTTGATTGCTATAATTTCTGTTTGGTACTGTAAAAAAGTTACTTTTTTATTATGCCGACTCCATTCCGCAGGTAGACGGATTTACATTGCCCAAAGCGTTGACAAGGATGTCAACGCCCGAAGCGGCGGCTTCGCCTGCTTCTTTGCCGGTATAAATCGCTCACTTCGTGGGACTTTGTCCCACACCCTACTTCCTTTTTGCAGTGCAAAAAGGAAGCGAAAAAAACATTGGCGGCTTCGCCGCTTTTTTCTTTTTTTACAGCTCCAAAGCGAAAACACTATAAAAGTATTCCCGAATAATTTTACCATAAAATTACGTTAAAATCCATACCTATTTTTCTTATTGCTTGCAAAAAAATGACAAATGTCATATGAAGATGTTACATTTGTCACTTGTATCATATAAGTAAAAATGTTAAAATAATTACAGAGCGAAAAAACTATTCAGGAAAGGATCAAATTATAATATGGAAACTGTTGTAAAGGTGGAGAGGCTTGTAAAGCGATACAAAGAGCTGATAGCTCTTGATCACTTGGAATTGGACATAAAAGAGGGAGAAATATTCGGGCTTTTAGGTCCCAACGGATCGGGAAAGACTACGGCAATTAACTGTATCTTATCTCTGCTTACTTATGATAAGGGTGAAATATCCGTTTTCGGAAAGAAACTTTGCGCCGAGGTTAAAAAGGACATAGGCGTGGTTATGCAGAACGTGGCGGTTCTTGACGAGCTTAACGTAAGGGAAAATATAGATTATTTCTGCGGATTGTACATTTCCGATAAGGCATTGCGAAAACAGCGGGTTGACGAAGTCATAGCGTTCGCGGGACTTGAAGGGTTTGAAAAATTCCGTCCGAAAAAACTTTCGGGGGGACTTCTGCGGCGTTTGAACATAGCCTGCGGCATTGCCCACAAGCCAAAGCTGATTATTATGGACGAACCTACGGTAGCGGTGGATCCTCAAAGCCGAAACAAGATACTGGAGGGAATCGAGGAACTTAACCGACAGGGCGCTACTATTATTTATACCTCTCATTACATGGAGGAAGTTGAACAAATCTGTTCAAGGATCGCGATAATAGACAAGGGCAGAAATATTGCGGAAGGTACCAAACAGGAGCTTAAAAAGCTTATCAAAAACACCGAAACCGTATCAGTGGAAGCGGCGGGGCTTACCGAAGAACAGCTTGAAACAGCAAAGAATATGCCCCACGCCTATGACTGCAAATATGACGGAAAGACTCTTACTCTGCTGTACAGCGGAGGAAAACATAATCTTACAAGACTGCTGGATTATATGCACAAAGAGGAAATACCGATAGGGAGAGTGTATTCGCTTTTACCTACCTTAAACGACGTATTCCTTGAAATAACGGGAAAGGAGCTGCGGGACTGATGCTTAACCGTATAAAATATGAGCTTATCTCCCTTTTGCGCAATAAAATAGTGGTATTCTGGCTTATGGGTTTTCCGGTAGTTTTAGGCACGCTGTTTTTTGTGGCGTTCGGCAGTCTTGCGGACAGCGAACAGGATTATTCGGATATACGGGTCGCCGTTGTAAAGAAAACGGAAGCGCCGGAGGGGTTCGACGAAATGATGAATGCGCTTTCAGGAAAGGACGGATCCGTTTCAGACGGGGAAAATCCTCTCTTTGAAATTGTGACCGATAAGGAGGATACGGCGAGAGCGCTTATGGAAAAGGGCGAATTGGAGGCAATAATATACGTTGACGGCGATGTTTCCCTTGAAGTGCCCTATGGAGCGGGAGGAATAAAGGCGGGAATAGTAAAGTCGGTACTGGATACCTTTAAAAGCCGTTATGAGATAATCAGCTCCGCTGCCGCATCGCATCCCGAAAAACTGCCCCCAATAATAAAAGAGGCGGAGCGGGAAACAAATTATATCAAATCGGAATCCAATTCCGCAAACTTTGACCCTTATGTTCAATATTTCTACAATCTTCTGGCAATGAGCGGACTTATGGGCTCAATGATGGGAATGTATTGCGCCATAAATCATCAGGCGAATCTTTCCGCTCTGGGCGCAAGGGTGGAGATAAGCCCCTTAAGCAAGTTTAAGGACATTTTGTCTTCGCTTATCGCCACTCTTCTGATACACAATGTTTTTCTCAATATCGCTTCGGTATACCTTGTGTATATTTTGGGAATAAAATTTGGAGTTCCTTTCACGATAATAATAGCCGTGAATTTCCTAAGCTCCGTTATCGGGGACAGCTTAGGCTGTTTTATAGGTTCCATCGGCGGATTAAAGGACGGAATAAAAAATGCGCTGCTGCTTGCCTGTTCACTGGGATTATGTTTTCTGAGCGGGCTTATGTTCGGCGGAATGAGGCTGATAATAGAGGAAAGCTTTCCTTTATTCAACCGGATAAATCCGGCGGCCTTGATAGTAGACTGTTTTTACAGCGTGTGCGTTTACGGAAACTATGAAAAGCTTATTTCAAATATTGTGATACTGCTTATCTGGTGCGCGCTGCTGCTGACGGGCTCAATGATAATGACCCGCAAGCGGAAATACAATTCTATATAGATAAAATAAGGAGAGAAGTATGGTATTTAAAACATATTTAAAGCTTATTCCTTCTTATATCGGCATTGCGGTAATGTATATGGCGATATTTTCGGTGCTGCTGGGTATGACTATGATGGGAAGAAGCGGTCTAAACGGAAGCGCAGACAGCATAGACGGATTCACCACAATGCTTGCGGTAAATGACAAGGACAACACAGAGGAAAGCAGGACTTTTTTAAGCTATCTTGAAAATTGTCCAAACATAAAAATGACTGATATTGATTTCGACAAGGAAGACGCGGTTCAGGACAGCCTTTACTACCGCAAGGCGGAGTATGTTCTCACAATAAACAAGGGTTTTGCCGAAGCGCTCGGTACGGGTGAAACGGAAAATCTTTTATCTTCCCAAGTCATAGCGGGAAGCGCGTCTGAGGTATTCGCTGAAAGCTGCATAAATTCCTTTGTATCGGCGGCAAGACTTTATATAAGCGGCGGATATGATACCAGGTCAGCCTGCGAGGAAGCGGCAAAAACTCTTGAAAACAGAGTTCAGGTAACCGGATTCTCCGCAAAAGGAGGCTGGGATAATAATGACACGGGCGCTTATCTGTTTTACAACTTTATACCTTATATTATGCTTATGATGATACTCGGAATATTGGTACCCACTTTTTCCTCGTTTCTTAATGAGGAAGTAAAATCAAGAAGCTTTTGCGCTCCGATCTCTCCCTCCGGCTATATGATACAGATAATCTGCGGCGCGTTCATAATAAGCTTAGCTGCCGCCGGCGTGCTTCTGGCGGCGGGAATGATAATTACCGGAGGCAATTTGTTTAACAAACACTGTTTTTACTCCTTGATACAAATGTTTGTCTTTCTGATGTTTTGCCTGTCGCTGTCGGCATTTATCGGAATACTTTGTTCCGGCACAGCCAAAAAAGCTAATTATGTTACATCTATGGTATCCAATGTTTTGGGGCTGGGAATGTCGTTTTTATGCGGGGTTTTTGTCTCTCAGTCGCTGTTGGGTGAAAATATTCTTAAAGCCGCTAAGTTTCTGCCTGCTTATTGGTATATAAGGGCAAATAACGTAATATTCGGCGCGGACGGAGCGGTGTTTGACGAAGAGACGGTTTGGGCCGCCGTGGGAATCCAAGCGTTGTTTGCTTTGGCGCTGCTTGCCGCGGCGCTGTTGGCGGCACATATTAAGAGGGGGAAGGAAAGCAAATAAAACTATAGCAATCGAATAAAAATAAAAAAACAGGGAACACCTTTTCAAAGCGGTGTTCCCTGTTTTGCTAAGTATTTTGTTATTTCTGAAAGTTTTTAAAAAATATAAACAGCATTACCGTGAATGTTTTTTCTTAGCCGTATTCATAATAACCGCAGATACGGCAGCGCCCGTTACAAGAACGATTATCGGAGCCAGCCAGTCAAAAATATCGGTTCTGGTAACGGCGGTTATATCAAAGCCATCCTCCGTCTGTACCATAGCGAAAACAAACACAAATGCAATTACCAGCCCTATGGCGGCGGGGAGCAGCGCCACAGCGTTTTTTGCGGCTCCGTCCTTCATGGACGCTGGTTTTATCTGCGGCTCCGAAAGGGTAAATAGCCTGCCGGCAAAGTAGGCGCCCACAACAGTTATAGCGGTTTCGGGTATCATATACGCCGCGTTGTATACCATAGAGTAAATAAGCCCGTCGCTTGTGGGGATAGATACCCCCGCCCACACGGTACAGCCTACAACGGTATGGCATATGTAGCGTATAAGGCAGGCAGAGAGAGCGCCTAAAGCTATGCTCATTCCCTGATCTTTTATCTTTCCTCTGAAAATCCCTCCGAGGCCCATTCCGGTAAAGGCGATAACATAATCAAGCGCTATAATGGCTATTACCGCCCCCGCGCTTGTGCCGTAGGTAAGATTTTTTAAGCCCGACAGCATTTGCAGCAGGCTTGCGGTAAATCCAACTAACAACCCCCATGGCGTTCCGTAACGGTACGCAATAATTATAACGGGAAGCATACTGAAAACCGTTACCGAGCCGCCGAAGGGCATGTCTATTATCTTAAGCAGGCTTAAGATAAAGCCCAAGGCAAGCATTATCGCCGATTCCGTCAATCTTAATGTTTTGGTGTTCATTTTTTTCCTTCCTTTCGTGTTTGCAGGAAAAAATTAACCCCCGCGCTTTTTTGGGCGCAGGGGCGTGAGGTATCGTAAAATACAAATCTATTCTCCCTACGTCGGCATTATCCGAATCAGGTCAATAGGTCGAAACGTCAATCCGTTTCCTCTCAGCCGAAATATCAGCTCCCTGCTTTATTATGTCGGCTGTTGTCGCCGACAATTAAAATTATATCACCGAGCCAAGCTTATGTCAATACTTTTTTGAAAATTATGTGGTTTTCTTTAGTCGGCGCTTTCCGAACCGTCGGACAAGGCGACGGTTTCGCCGTTTGGTAATTTTAGAACTACCTTTTTTATCCATTCGCCGTTAATTTTTTCAATAGTGTTTATCGCCTCGACGGCATTGTATTTATCCTCATAATAGTAATAATAGTGATTCCGGAGTATCGTTTTAATCACTATTTCGGTTTCCGTTTCAGTCAACAGATACATCGGGTAAAAATTGGCGTATACATCGTGAGTAAGGTCGATTGCTTCCGAATATTCTATGTGTGCAAGCATTTCAAGACTTATTCCGTGTTTTTGAGACAATTCATACAGCTTGTAAATACTTAAAAAACCATTTTGCGGCTCATTGGGCTCAGCGTCGGTCTTTTTAAAGGCTAAAACCGATGGGGCTTCGTTGTCAATATTGTAAAAATACATAAGCTTGCTGCCGCTTTCCCACGGGCCGCCTAAGGAAACGTACAAAATGTCTGGAACATTGGCGTCAAGCCAATATATGGAGGGACCGCCGGAGTTTCCGTTTATGAATGCGAGAACATGATCGTTTACCCGATAAAACGGTCCGCTGTACCATTCATCGGTTGTAGTAACGACGCTCGCTTTTTCCGAATCGTCAATTATAAGGGGATCAAGGCCGCCGAAGTCCAAATCTTTATTGATTTCCCATGCGCCGAAGAAATACTCCCTGAAAATATCATAATCGGTCAATTCCGTCCACTTGCTGCCGTCCGCCCAATATCCGTTTTCATTGGTTTGGTAATTTAAAAGCTCCATAGCGGACAGCGCATCATTTTTTGAAAGCGCCGCAGATAGGGATTCAGCCAACAGAGTCATTTCACCGTTTGGGAAAGTCAATAATACTTTTCGTTTCCATTCGCCGTCTATCCTTTCAAAAGCGCATTCCGCCTCCGCTTCCGAGTCGTCATAAATTATATTTCCCACCTTTGTTTTAAGTTTAATCTTATCCTCGGATTCCGAAACGAGGTATACGGGGTAAAACTGATACCAATCGTCGTGGCTAATGTTTATGTCTGTGTCTGCCTGTTCAAAATAGATTTTATGCTCAATATTGACTAACATATTGAAATCAATTTTGTGATCCCTCGACATTTCGTAAAGCCTGAATATGCTTAAATAATTATTGTCCGGGTTGTTTATCGGCGCGTCCGATTTTGTGAGAATGGCGGGAGCAATTTCCTTAGAATAGTCTTTTCGTAGTATTATACCGGAATTTTCGGATTCCGTGTACATGGTATTCGGATCGTTTAAATCAATCCAAAATATGCTTTTTACGGCATTGTCGTTTATAATAAAAGCGAGGACGTTTTCACTCGGCTTATAAAATCCGTCAAATCGCCAGTTTCTGTTGTCGGCAAAAAAAGATTTTTCCGAATCGTCTATTACAAAAACAGAAAGTCTCTCTCCGAACGCCGCTTCGCCGTTTTCCCATAAGGCAAAAAAGTACTGCCTGAAAAGATCAAAATTGTCGGATTTTTTCCACTTGTCCGTATCTACCCGATATTCCCTTTTATCATCAATGTAACAGCCGATTAGATTAAGGGGAGATAAAACGCTTTTTTCATCAAAGTACGGTTCACTTCGGTCAGAAATGTCGCTTATGTCCGCGGCTTTGTCGGAGACGGCTGTCTCCGTTATATGGGGAGAGTTTATCGGTGTGGTGAGGGTATAATTATTAAAAGACGTTACCAATACCGCGGCTGCTGCCGCAAGAGAAGCGGTAATTACGGCGGCTTTTAGATAGGGTCTTTTTTTAATATACTTATACTCGCTGCTGAAATGTATTTCGGCTTCCTTCCCGACGTTTTCGGTATTAAAAATCTCCTTTGGGTCGGGGATATGGCGGCTGTCAGCCTTGCCTAAAGCCAACAAAAACTTTTCGCATTTTTTCATTTTGTTTCTCCTTAAGGTTTAATGTTAATTCCTTTTTAAAATGTGGGGTTAGTATAGTACTGTTTAAAAATAAATGGATAAAATACAGGGGAAAATTGTTTTTAAATATATTTTTATATTTTAACATTCTCTTTTTCCAAAAAACATTTCAGCTTTTCCCTTGTTCGCTTAAGGGACATTTTAATCTGCCCCTCGCTTTTCTTGCATATCTCGGCGGTTCTCCTTATGCTGAGCATATACCAGTAGCGAAGCATAAATATTTTTTTGGGTTCCGGATTAAGAGAATCAAGGAAACGGTCGAGAGCGTCCTTCAGCTCCAGTTCATCGTTAATGCAATCGCCTTTTCCGACGCATTCCTCCAATTCTTCAAGGAAAACAGCCGTTTCACCTCCGCCTCGCTTTTCGGATGTTCTCTTTCGTAAAAGACTTACGGAGATGTTTCGCGTAATGCTTCCCAAAAACAGCGACAGCTTTTCGGGTTTGTTAGGCGGCATTGCGTTCCATGCGCCAAGCCACGTATCGTTTACACATTCCTCGGAATCCTCCTTAGAACGTAGTATATTGTAAGCTATGGAGCGGCAGTAGATTCCGTATTTATTCCTGCTTTCCTCTATTGCGTTTTCATCACGGAGAAAATATAGTTCGATTATTTGCGCGTCTGTCATCTCGGTACTCCCTTCGTTTTTTGTTCTCCGATTATATAGTCGCGGATCAAAACAAAAAAGTAACATTTTTTAAAAATTTTTCTAATTTTCAAAAAATTGTCACAAAACCATTGACAAAGGTAAATTTTAGTGGTATAATTTAAAAAGATAAAGTATGGTAAGACTGGGTTTGCAACTCGGTCTTAACGTTTGTTATGGGGGTTTTAAAAATGAGCAAAAAGAATAAGCGGAATAACACGGAGAAGAGAAATGGCTAAGGAAAAAGGCGGCAAAAAGGCGCTGGCTCCCAAAATCGAGGAAGAAGCGCTCAAACTTGCGAAACCCATTATAGAAAAGGCGGGCTGTAAGATTTATGACGTCTGCTTTGAAAAAGAGGGGGCAATGTGGTATCTGAGAGTGCTCTTTGACAATGACAAGGGTATTGACAGCGATAAGTGCGAGGAAATATCCCGCCCGATAAACCAGCTTTTTGACAAGCAGAAGTTTATTGAACAGGTGGATATTCTTGAAATAGGCACACCCGGCGTGTACAAAAAATTAAGAAAGCCCGAACATTTTAATGAATCAATCGGTCAAAGGGTCAGCGCTCACGTTAAATCCGACGGCGAAGAAAGCTATAAAACGGGTGTTTTGGAAGAGTATGACGAGGAAGAAGCTTCGATAATCATAGACGGTGAAAAAATAAAGCTTTCCAAGTGCATAAAGGTAAACTATGAACCGGAGGAGCTTGAAGAACAGGAATTGGAGGAATACGAAGACG